>JALZAA010000124.1 GCA_030948625.1 Actinomycetota bacterium | reverse complement strand
CGCATCGGCGACACCACGGTGCTGACCACCGTCGTCACCGACAAGCCGCGAGAGGGAATCGACTTCTTCCCGTTGACCGTCGACGTCGAGGAACGGATGTACGCCGCGGGAAAGATCCCGGGCTCGTTCTTCCGGCGTGAGGGCCGACCGGGCGAGCAGGCGATCCTGACCGCGCGGCTCACCGACCGGCCGCTGCGGCCGTCGTTCCCCGAAGGATTCCGCAACGAGGTGCAGGTCATCTCGACGATCCTCGGAGCCGACCTCGAGAATCCGCACGACGTGGCGTCGATCAACGGCGCGTCGGCAGCGCTCATGGTGTCGGGGATCCCCTTCCACGGTCCGATCGGCGCGGTGCGCGTTGCGCACCACAACGGCGAGTGGATGGCGCACCCGACGTACCAGCAAGGTGACGAGTCCACCTTCGAGCTCATCGTCGCCGGCCGCAGAACCGACTCCGGCGACATCGCGATCATGATGGTGGAGGCCGGCGGTACGGAAGCCACGTGGGAGCTGTACGAGCAGGGCGCCCCTCGGATCACTGAAGACGTCATCACCGAAGGGCTCGAAGCGTCGAAGCGCTGGATCGAGGCGTCGATCGATCTGCAGCTCGAGCTGCGCGCCGCGTACGAAGCGGCCCGGGGCCCGATCCAGACGATCGCCTACGAGCCCCGCACCGACTACGACGACGACGTCTATGCCGCGGTCGAGGAGATGGCGCGTGCCGACGTCGAAGAGGCGATGAGGATCGCCGACAAGGCGAGCCGCGAGGAGCGCACACACGAGCTCGAGGCGCAGGTGATCGAGAAGCTGTGTGGCACTTCCGACGCTCCGGGGCGGTTTGCGGACCGAGCCGGCCAGGTGAAGAAGGCGTTCCGCTCGCTCCAGAAAGACGTCGTACGCAAGCGCATCGTCAACGACGGCGCGCGCATCGATGGCCGCGGCCCGGGCGACATCCGGAGACTGAGTGCGGAGGTGGGTGTGATCTCCACCGCGCACGGCTCGGGGTTGTTCGAGCGGGGCGAGACCCAGGTGCTCACGGTGGCGACGCTCGGCATGCCGCGCATGGAACAGATGCTCGACACCATCGGTGTCGACGAGCGAAAGCGCTACTTCCACCACTACAACTTCCCGCCCTTCTCGACCGGAGAGGTCGGTCGGGTCGGATCGCCGAAGCGGCGCGAGATCGGCCACGGCGCGCTTGCCGAGCGCGCGTTGATCCCGGTCGTGCCGAGCCAGGAAGAGTGGCCGTACACGATGCGCCTCGTCTCCGACGTGCTGTCGTCGAACGGCTCGACGTCCATGGCGTCGGTGTGCGGCTCGACGTTGTCGCTCATGGACGCCGGCGTGCCGATCAAGTCGCCGGTCGCCGGTATCGCGATGGGTCTCGTGTACGCCGACGGCAAGTACACGACGCTCACCGACATCCTCGGTGCCGAGGACGCGTTCGGCGACATGGACTTCAAGGTCGCCGGCACGGATGAGTTCGTCACTGCGCTGCAGCTGGACACGAAGATCGACGGGCTACCCGCCGAGGTGCTCGCCGAGGCACTCCAGCAGGCCAAGGAAGCGCGCCTCAAGGTGCTCTCGACCCTGCACGACGCGATTCCGGAGACGCGTTCCGACGTCCGCGAGCGCGCCCCGAAGATCGTGAGCTTCACGATCCCGCTCGACAAGATCGGCGAGGTGATCGGCCCCAAGGGGAAGGTCATCAACGCGATCACGCTCGAGACGGGCGCCGACGTGTCGGTCAGCGACGACGGGGTGGTCGGGACCGTGACCATCGGCTCGAAGGACGGCTCCCAGGTCGAGGAGGCCCGGCGCCGCATCGAGCTCATTCTCGACCCGCCGATGGCGGAGATCGGCGCCACCTACAAGGGCAAGGTCGTGAACATCACGAAGTTCGGGGCCTTCGTCAACATCCTCCCGGGCCGTGACGGGCTTCTGCACATCTCGAAGCTCGGCGGCGGCCGGCGCATCGACCGCGTCGAGGATGTGCTCAATCTCGGCGATGAGGTCGAAGTGCGCGTTTCCGACATCGACAACCAGGGGAAGCTCTCCCTGTCGCTCCTCGACGACGCCGGTGCTGAGCAAGGCGACCAAGGCGAACGGGACGGCAGCGGTTCCCGGGGCGACGGCCCCGGCGGCGAGGGGAGACGACGCAGGTCGGAGTCACGGGGAGGCGACCGGGAGCGCGGTCCCCGGTCCCGCGACGACCGAAGCGAACGGTCCAGAGACTCGAGAGACCCAGGGCGAGCGAAGGAAACCGTGTCATTCGAGCAGCACTGGGAGAACCAGGCCCGAGACGAGTTCGGCGACCTCGGGCCCGCCGAGACGGGACGTCCTGAGCGTCGGGGAGGCGGTCGGCGGCGAGGTGGCCGAGGCGGCGACCGGTAGGTCGCGTGGCGGGGCCCGCCGATTCCATCCCGGCAGGCGAGGGGATCCGTAAGACGCGGCTCGACTCCGGGGTGCGCGTCGTCACCGAAGCGCTCCCGGAGTTGCGCTCGGTCTCCGTCGGCTTCTGGGTCGGCGTGGGTTCCCGCGACGAATACGACGACGAGCAGGGCGCCACACACTTCCTCGAGCACCTGCTTTTCAAAGGCACCGCCGGGCGGGACGCGGCAGCCATCGCGCACGCCGTCGAGTCCGTCGGGGGCGACATGAACGCCTCGACGATGCAGGAGATGACCGCGTTCTACGTCCGCGTTCCGGAGGAACAGCTGGACGTGGCGATCGACATCCTCGCCGACGTCGTCTGGTCGCCTTCGCTGCGTGCCGAAGATGTCGATTCGGAGCGCCAAGTCATCCTGGAAGAGCTCCGCATGCGAGACGACTCGCCCGGCGAGCTCGTCCACGACGTGTTCGCGGGTGCGATGTTCCCCGGCCATCCGTTGGGACGCGAGGTGCTCGGCTCGCAGACCTCGATCGCGGCCATGACGCGCGACACGATCGCGCGGTATCACCGCGAGTACTACCGGCCATCCGCAATCGTCGTGGCCGCCGCCGGCGACCTGCGTCACGAAGACGTCGTCGAGCAGGTCGCGGCGCGGTCAGAGGTCCTCCCGTCCGCCGGCGCGACCGACATCGTCCGTTCCGGCGGTCTCGCCCCGGCCAAGCCGCTCGCGGTGCACACGCGGGACAGCGAGCAGGTCCACGCGGTGGTCGGTACCCGGGCGATCCCACGGAACGACCCGGACCGCTATCCGCTCACGGTCCTCAGCCAGGCTCTGGGTGGTGGCATGTCGTCGCGCCTCTTCCAGGAGGTTCGGGAGCGGCGCGGCCTCGCGTACTCCGTGTACTCCTACCGGATCGCGTATCTCGAGACCGGCGCGTTCGGGGTGTACGTGGGGACCGCGCCGGCTCGGATCGACGAAGCGATCGAGGTCGTCAGCACCGAGTTCGATCGGGTCATTCGCGATCGTGGCATCAGCGGCGACGAGCTCGACACGGCCAAAGGCCACCTCAAGGGATCGATGGCCCTCTCGCTCGAGACTTCGAACAGCCGGATGCACCGCATGGGCAGCAGCGAGCTCATGTTGGGCGAGGTCGTGTCGCTCGACGAGCTCGTCGGTCGCGTCGAGGCTGTGAGGGCCGACGACATCTCTCGCGTGGTCGACCGCCTTTTCGCAAGCGGGCCGCGTACGTTGGCCGTCGTCGGCCCGGTCGACGAGACGGCGTTCACTTCGCTCCCGGCCTGAGCAGCTGCACCTGCGGCGTTCGCTCACCGCAGCGACGGCGATTTACCCTTGCCGCATGATTCCGGTCGGCGTGTTCGGGGCAGGCGGGCGCATGGGCCGCACCGTCAGCCAGGCCGTCATCGACGATCCCGAGCTCGACCTGGTCGCCGCGGTCGATCCGCAGCACGCCGGCATCGACCTCGACCAGGTCGGGATCCACGGCACCGGGCTGCACTTCGCCGGGGCACCGCAAGCGCTCACAGACGCGGGGGCGGAGGTCGCGGTTGACTTCACCGTGCTCGATGCTGCTCGCGGCAACCTCGAGTGGTGCGCCGAGAACGATGTGCACGCCGTCGTCGGCACAACGGGCTTCACGGTCGACGACCTCGAAGCTTTGCGGAAACGGTTTGCCGGGGCGGAGGCAAATGCCGTGATCGCGCCGAACTTCGCCATCGGCGCCGTGTTGATGATGCGGTTGGCCGAGCTGGTGGCGCCGTTCTTCGACACCGCCGAGGTCATCGAGATGCACCACGACAACAAGGTCGACGCCCCGTCCGGGACCGCAATGTTGACCGCGCAGCGGATGGCGGCCGCGTCGGGTGACTGGGGTGCCGATCCGACCAAGACCTACGTCGTCGACGACGCCAGAGGTGGCGTCGGTCCGGGCGGCATCAGGATGCATTCGTTGCGGCTCCGCGGCGTCGTCGCCCACCACGAGGTGCTCCTGGGAACGACCGGTCAGTCGCTCTCGATCCGCCATGACTCGTACGACCGGACGTCGTACATGCCCGGAGTCTTGCTGGCGATCCGCCGCGTGCGGGAGCAGCCGGGGCTCACGGTCGGGCTCGACGCGCTGCTCGACCTCTGAGCGAGGAAGCGGCCGAGCGTTCACGCGCGGGCGGCCCGCATGCGCGCCCTTGAGCGGGGCATTTCCGATCATTAAGGTCCCGCCCGTGGCGATGGCGGCTTTGCCGACCGTCGCCACGGAAGCCGGAGCTTGCGACGGCGACCTAGGAGGTCAGCGCCTTGGGGGGTGACAGCGGGCCGGTTCTCGCCGTGCGGAACCTGGAGGTCGTGTATGGGTCCGTGATCCAGGGACTGCGCGGCGTCAGCCTCGAGGTGCCGCAAGGCAAGATCGTCGCACTCCTCGGCGCCAACGGCGCGGGCAAGACCACGCTGTTGCGCGCGCTGTCCGGCCTCCTTCGTTTCCATCGCGGCTCGATCGCGCGTGGGACCGTCGAGCTCTACGGCGAACGCATCGAGGGGCTCGACGCGGCGGCGATCGTCCGCAAGGGCATGGCCCAGGTCATGGAAGGCCGGCGCATCTTCGCGGAGCTGACGGTCGACGAGAATCTGCGCGCGGGGGCGTTCACGCGCCGCGACCGTTCCGGCATCAAAGAGAGCTACGAACGAGTGCTGGAGCTTTTCCCGTTGCTCGCCGAGCGCCGGAAGCAGACGGCGGGCTATCTCTCAGGTGGCGAGCAGCAGATGTGCGCGATCGCCCGAGCACTGATGGCGTCACCGAAACTCCTGCTGCTCGACGAGCCGTCGCTCGGACTGGCGCCGCTGATCGTGCAGCAGATCCGCGACATCATCGTGGAGATCAACAAGTCGGGCGCGAGCGTGCTGCTCGTCGAGCAGAACGCAACCATGGCCCTGTCGATCGCCGATCATGGCTACGTGCTCGAGAACGGGCGCACGGTCAAGGACGGCCCGGGCCAGGCCCTTCTCGCCGATTCGGATATCCAGGAGTTCTACCTGGGCGTCGGCGACACCGGCCATCACTCGTTCCGCGATCTCAAGAGCTATCGGCGGCGCAAGCGGTGGACCGCGTGAGCGCGCTCAGGCGGGACGGCCAGCCGCTCCTCGAGGCTCGCGACGTGAGCCTGCGCTTCGGCGGGGTCACCGCGCTCCAGGGGGTCACCTTCGACGTCGAGCACAACGAGCTGTTCGCGATCATCGGGCCGAACGGCGCCGGCAAGACGTCGATCTTCAACTGCCTCAACGGGGTGTACCACCCGCAGGAGGGCACGATCCTGTTCGAGGGCGAGGAGATCATCGGGAAGCGGCCGTCGGTCACAGCTGGCATGGGGATCGCGCGCACCTTCCAGAACCTCGGCCTGTTCGTGAACCTCAACGTGATCGACAACCTCATGCTCGGTCGCCATCACCTGATGAAGACCGGGTTTCTCGCCGGCGCGCTGTGGTGGGGGAAAGCGAAGCGTGAAGAGATCGAGAACCGGCGCCGGGTGGAGGAGATCATCGAGCTCATCGAGCTCGGGCCGTACCGCTACATGCCCGTCGGCGTGTTGCCGTACGGGATCCAGAAACGGATCGAGCTGGGGCGCGCCCTCGCCATGGAGCCAAAGCTGCTGCTCCTGGACGAGCCCGTGGCGGGCATGAACCTCGAAGAGACCGAGGACATGGCGCGTTACATCCTGCAGGTCAGAGCCGAGCTGGAGCTGGCGATGATTCTCGTCGAGCACGACATGCACCTGGTCATGGACATCGCGGACCGGGTGCTGGCGCTCGACTTCGGCCAGCCGCTCGCTCTCGGCAGGCCGGAGGAGGTCCAGAAGGACCAGCGGGTCATCGAGGCATACCTGGGGCAGCCGTCATGAGCACCGCGGTCGAAGCGCGGCCGGTCCCGACCGCCGGCGCGGCGGCGACGCTGCCGGCGATGCTGCTGCGCCATGCCGACACGCGCGCCAAGGCCGTCGCGTTGCGCGCCAAGCGACTCGGGCGATGGGAGGAGAGCACCTGGGCCGACTACGAGCACCGCGCGGCACGCATCGGCCTGGGTTTGCGTGAGCTCGGGATCGCCGCCGGTGACTACATCGCTGTGCTCGCCGACAACCGGCCCGAGTGGCTCTTCGCCGATCTCGGGATCCAGGGCATCGGTGCCGTCACCGTGGGCGTGTACCCGACCAGCGCCGAGAACCAGGTCGCGCACATCCTCGGCGACTCACAGAGCAAGGTCGTGATCGTCGAGGACGAAGAGCAGTTCGACAAGACGTTGCTCGTCCGGGATCAGCTTCCGCAGCTGGCCCAGATCGTCGTGATGGACACCCGCGGGATTCGTTCGCTCGAGGACGCGATGAGCCTCGAGGAGCTCGAAGTTCTCGGGGAACAGCGCCTCCGCAACGCACCAGGGGAGTGGCGTGACGCTGTCGGGGCGCTCCCCGGCGGTGACGACGCGGCGATTGTCGTATACACCTCCGGCGTCGGTGGTCCGCCGCAGGGCGTCATGCTGTCGCACGCCAACCTGGCCGCCGCCGCCACCATCACCACCGACTTCTACGGCGCCCGGCCCGACGAAGAAGTGTTGTCGTACCTCCCGTTGTCGCACGTCGCCGAGCGGCTGGTGTCCGTCGTGGCAGCAGTGCGCGCCGGCTACGTCGTCAATTTCGGCGAAGGCGGCGAATCGTTCCCGAACGATCTCCGCGAGGTGCAGCCCACCTTCTTCCTCGGCGTGCCCCGCGTGTGGGAGCGCCTGATGGCATCGGTCCAGTTCCGGATGCGGAACGCGTCCTGGGTGAAGCGTCAGAACTACAAGTTCTGGCAACGCCGGGGCGCGAAGGCCGCGCAGGCCCGCATGCGCGGGAAGCGCAAGGGCGTCCTTTCGGGGTGGATCGGCTGGCTCATGCTCCACCGGACGCTGCGCTACAAGCTCGGGATGTCCAGAATTCGCATTGCACTGTCCGGCGCGGCGCCGATCGCACCCACCGTTCTCGAGTACTTCTGGTCGCTCGGCATCCCGACGCGGGAGGTGTACGGGCAGACGGAGAACACCGCCCTCGCCACGGCCACCCCCGGCGACGACGTGCGCATCGGCAAGGTCGGGCGCGCGCTGCCCGGGGTGGAGCTGCGCATCGCCGAAGACGGCGAGGTGCTGGTTCGGAGCCCCGGAAACTTCGTCGGCTACGTCGGCGACGATGCCGCGACGCTTGCGGCATACCACGATGGCTGGCTGCTGACCGGCGATCTGGGCGAGCTCGACGACGACGGGTTCCTGTCGATCACGGGCCGGAAGAAGGACATCCTCATCACGGCGGGTGGCGTCAACGTCAACCCCAACCGCATCGAGAACCTGCTGAAGGTCTCGCCGTTCATCGACGAAGCGCTCGTGATCGGGGACGGCCGCCCCTTCCTGACCGTCCTCATCGACATCGACAACGAGAACGTGGCGGCTTGGGCGGCCCAGCAGGGTCTCCCGTTCACGACGCAGTCGGACCTGGTCGAGAAGCCCGAGGTGCGGCGGCTCATCGAAGCGGCCGTCAGCGACGTCAACAGCCAGCTTGCCGACACCGAGCAGATCCGCGCGTTCGAGCTCATCCCGGTGGACCTCGAAGAGACGGGCGCGCTGACGCCGACGCATAAGGTGCGCCGCCGCCAGGCGGTCGAGCAGTTCAGTGACCTCATCGAGAGGATGTACGCACGATGACGAAGTTCTTCTCGCTGCTCCAGGACGGCTTGGCCCTCGGCGCGGTGTACGCGCTGGTCGCGCTCGGCTTCGTCGTCATCTACCGGGCGACCGGGGTGATCAACTTCGCCCAGGGCGGCCTCGTCGTCTTCGGTGCGTTCCTCGTCTTCCAGGCTCAGAACACGTGGGATCTCTTCGGCGGTGGGGGCACGTGGCCCGGTTTCATTGCCAGCGCGCTGTTCGCGATGGTGTGCGTCGCCCTGATCGGCGCTGCATTCGAGGCGTTGGTGCTGCGGCGCATGATCGGGCAGCCGATCTTCGCCATCATCCTGATCACGATCGGGCTCTTCCTCCTCGTGGAGCCGATCACGACGACGATCTGGCACAACCCGCCGATCGGCGTCCAGACGCCGTTCGGTCTCAACCGTGTGACCGTCGGTGACGTCAAGATCCTCGAGGTCAACATCGCGACCGTCGTCCTCGGCGCCATCGTGCTCGGCGGGTTCTTCCTGTTGTTCCAGTACACGAAGATCGGCGTCGCCATGCGGGCGACCGCGGTCGACCAGGAGGCCGCGCTCGCGCAGGGCATCAGCGTGCGCCGGGTGTTCGCTCTCTCGTGGGCCATTGCCGGAGCGGTCGCAGTCGTCGCCGGAATGATGCTGGCCGGCGGCGCCGGGCCTGCGCCCGGTTTGAGCATCAACCTCGGTCTGATCGCGCTGCGCGCGTTTCCCGCCATCATCCTCGGCGGCCTTGATTCGCCGGGGGGTGCAGTGGTCGGAGGGCTGACGATCGGCGTCGCCCAGGTGATGACAGGCGGCTACATCAGCAGCAACGTCGACGTGCTCGGCCCGGAGTTCGCCGATGTTGTCCCGTACATCATCATGCTCGCGGTCCTGCTCGTGAGACCGTACGGGCTGTTCGGTACCCGTGAGGTCCGGAGGGTCTGATGGCTCGCGCGAACCGCGCCATGGTCCGCACCTACGCGGACGACCTTCGTTTGTTCCCGACGTGGGCGAAGCGCGTCGGGGTACTCGTGCTCATCGCGCTGTACCTGCTCGTGCCGCTCTACATCAACGACTTGTGGGGGAGCGTCCTTGCCTTGGCCGGCGTCACCGCCATCGGCGCGCTCGGCCTCAACCTTCTGACCGGGTACACCGGTCAGCCGTCGCTCGGTCACGCTGCATTCATCGGTCTCGGCGCGTTCACGGCCGGGTACTACGGCGGTGGGCGCATTTCGGACGGCATCGGGTACGACCTGCCCCTCGTCGGCTACCTGCTCATCGCGGCCGTCGCCGGCGGGCTCGTCGGCTTCCTGATCGGACTCCCGGCGCTGCGGTTGCGCGGCAACTACCTCGTGATCGTCACGGTCGGGCTGGTCTTCCTTGCCCTCTATGTCTGGAAGAAATGGACGACGTTCACCGGGGGGAACGAAGGCAGCCCGATGCCGCTGAAGGCCGACCTGTCGATCGGCGTGTGGAGCATCGACTTCCTGAAACCGACGGTGTTCGGCAAGGAACTGGGGCCGAAACAGGGATTGATCTACCTCGCGTGGGGCCTCGTCGCCGTCGTGGCCCTGCTGATCAAGAACATCGTCCGCACGCGACCCGGGCGCGCCCTGCAAGCCGTGCGCGACCGCGACATCGCGGCCGAAGTCGTCGGGGTGAGCCTCTTCCGGTACAAGGTCAGCGCGTTCGTGATCTCAAGCGGGATCGCCGCCGTAGCCGGCGTCCTCTACGGGCTCTACCTCGGCTTCCTCACGCCCAACGAGGAATCGCTCGGCTTGGTGCTCTCGATCCAGTTCCTCGCCATCATCGTTGTCGGGGGGATCGGCACGATCTACGGGTCGATCCTCGGCGCCATCCTCATCGGCGCGCTGCCGCGGATCATCGACGAGTTCGCCGACTCGTTCCCCTTCGTGACCAGCGACCCGGCCAAAGCCGGGTTCACGAAAGGGGCATTGAGCACGGCCCTCTACGCGGTGCTCATTATCGTGTTCCTCGTTCTCGAGCCGAGAGGGCTGGCCGGGATATGGCGACGGATTCAGGCATACTTCAAGACGTGGCCGTTCTCGTACTGACGGCCCAAGAAGGGGGTAAATGATGCGGGGGAAGATGCTCGGGCGGCTCCTGGTCGCGCTTATCGCCGTGTCGCTGGCGCTCGGCGCGACCGCGCCGGCTGCGCTCGCGGGAGGCGTCCACGACCAGAAGACACCGCCTGACGTTCCCGGGTTCGACGGGAAGACGATCAAGCTGGGAGTGATCACGCCGGAAAGCGGGCTGGCCGCCACGGTTGGCAGGCCGCTCACGAACGGCAACCGCGTGTACTGGCAGTCCAAGAGCGCTCAAGGGGGCGTGGGCGGGAAGTACCCGGTCGAGCTGTCCGTCGAGGACAGCAAGTACCAGGTCGAGTCGGCGCTGCAGAGCTACGACAAGATCAAGGCCGATGTCGTCGACTTCCAGCAGATCCTCGGCACGCAGATCGTGAAGTCGGTCCTCACGAGGCTGAAGGCGGAGAAGGGGTTCGGAGGCCCGGCGACGCTCGACTCGCTCTGGGTCAAGGAGAAGAACCTCATGCCCATCGCCGCGCCGTACCAGGTCGAGGCGGCAAACGTCATGGACTGGTACCAGAGGAACGGCGGTAAGGGGAAGAAGATCTGCGCCATGGCGCAAGACGACGAGTACGGCGCGGCGGGGCTCGACGGCCTCACCCAGGCGTCCAAGACGCTGAAGTTCAAGGTCGCCACGACGGTCCGATTCGCGACGACGTCGGACGTCAGCGCCCAGGTGGGTCAGCTCGCCGACGCCAAGTGTGACGCGGTCCTTCTGGTGTCACTTCCGAACGACACCGCATCGATCATCACCAAGATGGTCGGGCGGAACTTCTCGCCCCAGGTTCTCGGCTTGGGCCCGACGTGGCTGACCGGGTTCGAGAACGACCCCAACAACGGGCCGTTCTTCACCGAGCACTTCGTTTGGGTCGGCGAGGGCCCGGCGTGGGGCGACGCGAGCGTCCCGGGCATGGCGAAGATGCTCAACGACGTCCAGCAGTTCGCGCCGGACCAGAAGCCGGACCAGTACTTCGCCTTCGGCTACGCACAAGCGTGGGCGATGGACCAGATCCTCGAGCAGGCCGTCAAGAACGGCGATCTGAGCAAGGCGGGGATCCTGAAGGCGTCGAACCAGATCGGCACGCTGAAGTTCGACGGGCTCGTCGGCGACTACAAGTACGGGAAGTCGGCGAGCAACCGCAACCCGCCGCGCGCCTCGACGATCGCGAAGATCGCCGTCGGCGTGCCGATCGGGCTGCAGGCCATCGAGACCAACGTCGCCTCGAACGCAGCGAAGCAGATCAAGTTGCGCTGACCTCGCTGGAACGTGTGACCAACGGGCCCGCCTCCACCGAGGCGGGCCCGTTGCGCGTCAGGATGAGGGCGTGAACGTCAGCGTTGAGCCGCGCGAGCGGGTGCTCGCCGCCACGTACGCCTGCGTGGCGCGCTTCGGCATGGGCAAGACGACCGTCGAGGACGTCGTGAAGGAATCGGGCGTGTCGCGCGCGTCCATCTACCGGCTCTTCCCGGGCGGCAAGGATCAGCTCCTGCGGGAGACCGTCGGCTGGGAGATGAACCGTTTCTTCGCCAGCCTCGCCGAGGCGGTCTACGACGCGCCCGACTTCGCCACGTTGCTCGAGCGCGGCCTGGTGTTCGCGCACCGGGCGATCCAGGAGCACGTGGTGCTGCGCAAGGTGCTCGAAACGGAGCCCGAGCGACTGCTGCCGCTCATCACGGTGGAGCAGCACCGGGTGCTCGAGTTCATCACGGCGTTCCTGTTGCCCTATCTGGAGCGCGAGGAGCGCGCCGACCGTGTCCGCCCCGGCGTCGACCTGCATGCCGGCGCCGATTACGTGGCCCGGATGATCCTGTCCCTCATCGGCTCACCCGGCCGCTGGGACATGGACGACCCCGAGCAGGTCCGCGTGCTGGTCCGCGAGGAGCTCCTGGGCGGCATCCTCGTCTGATTTGCCCCGAGCCATCCGCAATGTGACGAGTGACACATTGACGGTGAGACGTTTTTCGCCTTAGTGTCTCAGAACAGGCTTTCGAACGATGATGTCGTTGACCACGCCCCCAGAGGCTTCGAGCCTTCCCTCCGGCCCCACCGGGAGCATCGAGGAGCGCGCCGTCCGAGCGACCCTCGCCTGCGTCGCACGCCACGGCCTCGCCAAGACCACCGTCGACGATGTCGCTCGCGAGG
>JALZAA010000091.1 GCA_030948625.1 Actinomycetota bacterium | reverse complement strand
CGCAGGGCGAGGAACATCGCCACCGACAGCAGCATGAACGTGGCCTCGGCGTACCCGAGCACGAGCGCCATCGCCGGCGGGAAGATCGCAGCGAACCACGCCGCTCGTACGGCGGCGCTGTGGTCGTCGGTCTCGAGAAGGGTCAGCCGGTAGATCAGCGCTCCGAACAGGAGCGCCGACCCGTTGACGATGACCAGCAACGCGGCCGCTTCGTTGCCGCCGAACACGACCCCGAGGCCCCGGGCCATAAGGGGCACGAGCGGGAAGAACCGGAGTGCCCCCGTGCGCACGGCCCCGTAGCCATGCTCGGCGATGTCCCGATAGAACGCGGCGTCCCACGCGAAGAGGCCCTGACGCAGCTGCGCGGGCCGGCGGGCGCCTTCGAGATGGTCGACGCCGAAGCGGGTGAGCGCGAGCGAGCCGACGACGAAGACCCGGGCCAGCGCCCACGGCACCGCCGCGGCGCGCAGGTCGCGCCGGACGAACTCCCGAACCGGGTCGATCACCGGCCGGGATACTCGAACAGGGCCATGAACTCCGGGAAGTTGTCGTCCGCTTCGACCAGCTGCCGGGAGCTACCTCGGAGCGGCGTCAGCGCACCAAGGATGGCGTCACACCGGCCTTCGTTGCCGCCGCGGTACTGCACGGCGACCACGTACCAGATCGTCTGACCGGGCCCGGCCCGGTCGGCCACCATCTGCGCGAATGCATTGGTGTTCACCCGGGACCGCCGTTCCTTGTAGTCGACCCAGTCCACCAGCTGCGGCCGGTCGCCGCGCGGGAACGTGAGCTGCTGGAGCCCGCGCGTCCCCGAGAGCAGTCGGCTCACGCTGGGCCCGAGCTGGTCGGGGCAGTACAGGACCACGTCACCCGGCCTCGCGCGCGCCTTGATGACGTCGGCAACCTGGGCGGCCTGCGTCCGATCGTCGAACACGGAACGCGACGCGCTGCCGAGATCGAAGACCACGAGGACGGCGAGAATGATCGCCTGGACCCTCTTGTCGGCGAACACCGTGATCCCGTACACGACGACCAGGACGAACAGCGGGAACAGGACCGACGCGTACCGGCCCGCGAAGGTCCCTCTCGTCAGGAATGCGAGCACTCCGCCGAGCACGAGCGTTGCCGCCCAGATCAATGCTTCAGTGCGCGCTCCCGGACGCGTCCGCACGTCGAGCTCGATGCGGTACCGGTCCATGGCCCGTCCGAACACGGCGACGATCGTCAACATGATCAGGACGACGAGGACCGCGTATGCCTCCGAATGCTCGCCTCCGGCGAAGTCGCGCAGCGCGAACGCGAACGACGCGGTGATGAAGATGGGGTCGCCCCACGGCGTGCCCGTGTGCTGCGACTGGTAGAGGAACGTGGGGACCCACGGCAGGAACGTGATGACGCCGGCGGCGAGGGCGACGACGCCCGCACGCGCCGCATGGCGCTTGGCGGGATCGCCACCACGCCACGCCTGCCACACGAGCAGGGCACCGACGACGGCGACGAGGTACAGCGCCCAGTACTGGGTGTAGAGCAGCAGCCCGGTGACCAGCGCGACAACGGCCTGCCGTCCCAGCGACGGGCGTTCGAGCAGACGACGCGTGGCGAGGTATCCGAGCGTCACGAGCAACATGACCAGCGAGTACATGCGGGCCTCGGAGCCGAACCCGATGCCGAACGGCGAGGACGCCAGGACGAGCACGGCGATCCACGCTCCCCGGGGACCCGCGATGCGGCGTCCTGCGAACCAGATGGCCGGCAGGGTGGCGACGGAGATCACGGCGGAGAGCGAGCGCACGGCGTAGTTGCCGGTGCCGAAGACGTCCGTCCACAGGTGCAGGAGGAAGTAGTAGAGGGGCGGCGCGCCGTCGTGTCGGAGCCATTCGGGGATGTCACGCAGCGGGAGGCGGGCGACGTTGACGCTCAGGGCCTCGTCGAGCCACATCTCGCTGAACGCCACGAAGCGCATGACGACGCCGATCGCGACGACGGCCACGACCGCGACGACGACCCAGCGTGAAGGCGAGCGGCGCGCGGCGTCGGCGCCGGCATCCCCGGAGCCGGCAGCGGGCGCGGGCGCCTCCGCTTCCACTTTCATCGGGCGAACGCTAACAGCCGAGGGTCAATTGGGGACTCGCGCCTGAGACGCAACCACGCCCTCCTAGCCTGCGTTGGACAGGGCGAGAGCCGATGCGTCACCGTATTCGGCCTCTGCCAGGCTCTGACGAACCGAAGACGGGTTGGGCGCCGCAATGGCCAGCGTGAGTACGCCAGATTCCGACGCGTCGACTCGTCGCGGGTACATCGCCGAGATCCTGCTGATCAGCTTCGTCGGCCTGCTGCTCGAGGTCAGCTACACCCGCATCATCTCGTTCAAGCTCTTCTACTACTACACGTACCTCGTCATCGGTCTCGCGCTGCTGGGCATCGGCACCGGCGGCGTGCTGGTGGCGATCTCCGCGCACCTGCGCCGGGCGAAGACCGACACGATCATGCTCTGGGGCCTGCTTGTCGGCGCGGTGAGTGTGGGGATCGGGTACGCCGTCGTCGCCACCACCTCGACGGACACGTTCGCGATCTGGGACTACGGGACGCTGAAGTCGTTCGAGAACCTGGGCCGTCTGTTGGTGATCGCGTTCGCGCTGTTCGCGTCGTTCATCGCGATCGGCGTGATGATCGCGACGCTCTTCAGCCGCCGGCCGGAGCGCATCGGCCGCCTGTACTTCGCCGACCTGCTCGGAGCGGGCCTTGCCTGCGCGGTGGTCGTCGCGCTCATCGCTTCCATCGGGCCGCCGGCTACGATCATGCTCTCCGGGGTCATCCTCGCCGTCGCCGGCCTACGCATCGCCATCCGCCGCCGCTCGCGGCTCGCGCCCGTGGCCGTGGTACTCGCGGTCGTGTTGGGAATCGGCGCTCTCTGGCCGAGCCTCCTCCCTCGGCAGCAGCCCGACGCCCTCAAGCAGAACATCAACGAGTCGAAGGAGCCGTATTGGTCGTGGAGCCCGATCTTCCGGGTCGACGTCGCCGAAGTCAGCCCGGATGCGCGCCTCCTCTTCCATGACGGCTTGTTCGGCTCGGTCATCTACCGCTGGAACGGCGACGTCTCCACGCTCGGGCGCTACCAGAGTGACGCCCGGTCGTTCCCGTTCGCGGTGAAGGGCACGCCCCCGGGGAAGGTGCTGATCATCGGCGCCGCCGGCGGCAACGAGGTCCTGACGTCGCTGTACTTCAACGCCGGGCACATCGACGCCATTGAGCTCAACCCGGTCACCTACGACCTCGTGACCGACAAGTTCGCAAACTACGACGGCCACCTGGCCGACCAGCCGAAGGTCAACTACGAGCAAGGCGACGGGCGGTCGTTCCTGGCGCGCAGCAACGACACGTACGACCTGGTCTGGTTCCCGGCCCCCGACAGCTACGCGACCACCACCGCCGCCCAGTCCGGCGCCTTCGTGCTTTCCGAGAGCTACCTGTACACGACGCAGACGATCGTCGACAGCTTCGACCACCTGGGCCCGAACGGCATCATCGCCACGCAATACGGCGAGTTCGACTACGAGAAGCGTCCGAACCGCACCACCCGGTACGTGGCGACGGCCCGCAAGGCTCTGGCCGAGCGCGGCGTGAAGGACCCGTCACGACACATCATGGTGGTGACGACGCCCACCGAGGGTCCGAGCGCGTTGTCGACCATCCTCGTGAAGCAGACGCCGTTCACTCAGGCCGAGGTTGACCGACTCAGCGGGTCCCTTGGCGCCGTGCCCCGCAGCACCCTGCGGTACGCGCCGGGCCATCCCGTCGAAGGCAGCTCCGTGAGCGAGGTCGCGACGCTTCCCGCCGGCCAGCTCGACCGGTTCTACGACTCGTACCCCTACGACGTCCGGCCGATCAGCGACGACGCTCCGTTCTTCTGGCACTTCAGCCCGTTCGGCGACGTGATTCGGGAGATCTCGCACCCCGTGCAGCCCGACGACGTGGCGGTGGGTGAACGGGTGCTCCTCCTGTTGCTCGCGGTCGCCGCACTCTTCGCCGCCGTGTTCCTCCTGCTCCCCTTCGTCGCCATCCGGAAGGTCTGGACTGCGCTCCCCCGCAAGCCTCGGTCGGCGCTGTACTTCGCCTCGCTCGGGCTCGGCTTCATGTTCTTCGAGATCACGCTGATACAGCGACTCGTGCTGTTCCTCGGGTATCCGACGTATTCGCTGACCGTGACGCTCGCGTCGATCCTCATCTTCACCGGTGTCGGAGCCCTTCTCACCGGCCGTTACGGCCACCGGCCCTGGCGCGTCATACCGGTGCTGCTCGGCGCGCTCGCCGCGCTCACGGTCTTCTACCAGTTCGGCCTGCCGCCCTTGACCGATGCGCTGCAAGGTTGGCCACTCGGCGGGCGGGTCGTAATCGCGTTCTTGATGCTGGCACCGCTCGGTATCTGCCTGGGCGCGTTCATGCCTCTCGGTTTGGGCGCGGTGTCACGGCTCACGAACTTCTCGCGTCAGTACGTCGCGTGGGGCTGGGCGGTGAACGGGTTCGCGTCGGTGGTCGGGGCCGTGCTCACGACGATCCTCGCGATGCAATTCGGCTTCCGAACGGTGTTGTTCGTCGCACTCGCGGTCTATGTCGTCGCCGTCCTCGCGCTACGCGGCCTCCTGCGCGACGCGACCGATGTGACGCCGGTGCCCGCCGAGGTGACGGTCCCGGTCGAGCCCGAGACCAGCGCCACGCGGGCGCCGAGCCCGGCGCCGTCCTAGCTCGTCGCGTTCTCCTTGAAGTCCCACCACTGGACTTCGACCATCATCGGGAGCAGGTAGCCCACGTAGAAGCTCGTGATCGCGAGCATCCCGTGGTCGGTGAGCTCCTTGTCGACGAGGTCGACGCGGTCGTCACGGGCCTGGAACGCCCTGGCCCGGGCGAGCATGTCGTCGAGCTCCTGCTCCGTTGCGACGGACATGCCGAAGTGGTCGAGGCGCGGAGCCGTCATCGGTGGCTCGTCGGCGATGAGGAACACGAACTGCTCGTACGTGTACGCCGAGAGGACCAGCTTCTTGCGGTCGACGGTCTCGGTGGGCAGCTCCTTCCATCCGAAGACCTCGTCGAAGAAGTGCACGATGTCGCGGCGTCCCTCGTCACCGAGGAGGTCCGGGGGCAGGCTCATGGCCACGTGGTTGAAGCGTGGTGCGCGGGTCGGCGTTGTCATCGTGCGCCTCCGTTGTCGCTGGTCCCACGGGCGGGAGCGATGAGCACCTTGGCCGCCAGCTCACCCGACACGAGCCGCTCGACGGCGTCGTAGAGGTCGTCGAGCGGGACGTCGTCGGATTCGATGAGGACGTCGGTGGGGAACTGCGGCGATGTCAGCAGCTCGAGCGCACGCGGGAACCCGTCGGGGTCGTAGACGTATGCGCCCGTGATCACGAGCTCGTTGAGCAGGATCCGGTTGCTGTCGAAGCGCGGATGGTCCATCCCCGCGCCGACGAGCACCAGCGTGCCGCCCCGCTTGAGCTGGGCCAGCGCCGCTCCCATCGCCGACGCGCGGCCGGAGCTCTCGAGCGCGGCGTCGAACGGGTCGCCGACGAGCTCGAACGGCATGCGCGGCGCGCCGAGCTCATCGGGCGCGATGGCGGTCGCGCCCAGCCGCTCGGCGAGCTCCCGCCGCGCCGGGTGCGGCTCGCTCACCACGACCTCGGCGACACCGCGTGCGTGTGCCGCCGCGACGCTCAGCGCGCCAATGGGCCCACACCCGGTCACGAGGACGCGCTGCCCCTCGCGCACGCCGGCGCGCGTCAGCCCATGGAGGGCAACGGCGAGCGGCTCGGCGAGCGCGGCCGCTCGCATGGACAGTCCGGGCGGAACGCGCAAGAGCTCGGCTTCGTGCACGCGCACGAACTCGGCGAAGGCGCCCTGGAAGCCGCCGAGGCCGGGGTTGTCGCGCCCGGTGCACAGCTGCGAGCGGCCGGCCCGGCAGTACTCGCACTCGCCGCAGCGTTGCGCGGGCCCGCCGACCACCTGGTCGCCCGCCGACCACGACGTCACGGCGTCGCCGACAGCGACGACGCGGCCCGAGAACTCGTGACCGCCGATGGAGTCGGGCGCGCCCCAGCCGTCGACGAACATGTGGAGGTCGCTGCCGCAGACGCCGCAGTGGCTCACCTCGAGCAGCACGTCGCGCGGCCCGAGCTCGGGAACGGGCCGGTCCTCGACGACGACGTCCCTCGGCCCCCGGTAGACGGCGGCGCGCATCGCTGCCGGAACGGTTCCCTCGCGTTTCCCTGACACGAGCGTCAGAGCGTAATAGGGTCCCGGCCGCAGCGGAGGCGGGTGTCCAACACCGGGGTCGCGGCAGACTTGTCCTGCGGGTAGCCCCGACGGGCACCACCGAACCGGGAAGGGACCCATGACCCCAGACTTCGTCATTCGTGGTGGCACGGTGCTCGACGGCTCCGGCGCTCCGGGCCGCCGTGCCGACGTCGCCGTCACCGGCGACCGCATCACCGCCGTCGGCGACCACCTCGATGGCGCACGCACGCTCGATGCCTCCGGGCACGTCGTCGCGCCGGGGTTCATCGACATCCACACCCATTACGACGCCCAGGTGTTCTGGGACCCGGCGCTCACGCCGTCGTCGTGGCACGGCGTCACGAGCGTGGTCGCCGGAAACTGCGGCTTCTCGATCGCGCCGTGCCGGCCCGAGCACCGGGCGCTCATGGTCCACACGCTCGAGCACGTCGAGGACATGAGCCCGGCCACGCTCGAAGCCGGCGTGCCATGGGACTTCGAGACCTTCCCCGAGTACCTCGATTCCGTCGAGCGCCGTGGCACGGTCATCAACTACTCGGCGTACGTGGGCCATACCGCGCTGCGCCTGTGGGTGATGGGCGAAGAGGGTTACGAGCGCGAAGCCACCGACGACGAGCTGCGACAGATGCAGGCCGTGCTCGGCGAAGCGGTCGCCGCCGGTGCCGCCGGGTTCGCGTCGAGCTCTTCTCCCACGCATTCGGGGGACAGCGGACGGCCCGTCCCGTCCCGCCTCGCCGGCGTGGAGGAGCTCGAGGTCATCATGGCCGCGCTCACCGATGCCGGACGCGGTGTGGTCGAGCTGCTGCCGGGCGAGAAGATCAAGCACCGCGACGTGTACGCGCTCCAGCGCAAGATCGGCCGTCCGTTCACCTGGACGGCGCTGCTCACGGTGAAGGGCTACCCGTGGCACGAGGGCATGACGGAGCTGAACGACAACGAACGCGCCACGGGCGCCGACGTGTGGCCTCAGGTGTCGGTCCGCCCGCTGGTGTTCTCGATGAACATGGCCGAGCCGTTCACCTTCAACATGAACCCGATGTTCGCGGCGCTGATGGACCGGCCCGTCGAGGAACGGCTCGCCGCGTACCGCGACCCCGAGTGGCGGAAGAAGGCCCAGGAGCAGCTCGACCAGCCCAAGTTCTTCAAGCCGAACTGGGACCGGCTCTCGGTGAGCGAGACCACCAAGTACCCGGAGCTCATCGGCAAGCCCATCTCCGAGCTGGCGGCCGACCGCGGGGTGCCGCCGCTCGAGGTCGTCCTCGATCTCGCCGCCGGGGAGAACCTGGAGACGCGGTTCCGGAGCCTGCTCGCCAACGACGACGACGACGCCATCGAGTGGCTCCTCCAGCAGGACGGCATGCTCATCGGGCTCTCCGACGCCGGCGCTCACGTAAGCCAGCTGTGTGACGCGTGCATGGCCACCGACCTGCTCGGCCGGTGGGTGCGCGACCGCGGCGCGCTGCCGCTCCCGGCGGCGGTCCGCAAGCTGACGGGCGAGCCGGCCGACGTGTACAGCCTCGACGACCGCGGTTACGTGCGCGAGGGCTCGAAGGCCGACATCGCCGTGTTCGATCCCGACACGGTGGGGCCCGGTCCCCTGCGGCGTGTGCGCGACTTCCCCGCCGACGGCGAGCGTCTCGTCGCCGACGCGCCCGAGGGCATGACGCACGTGATCGTCAACGGCACCCCCATTCGCGTCGACGGCGAGCCCGTCCCCGACGCGGTCGCCTCGAAGCCCGGGCGCGTCCTACGAGGCTGACGCCCTTCCTCGACTACTTCGTGTTCGGCGGCGGTGCCCAGTGCCGTTGGGAGCTCGCGTCCGCGCCATTGCAACGGACGAGAAGATGGAAGCTGCCGAACGTGTCTTTCTCGCAGAACTGCTCGCTCAGCACCTTGTTCGGCCGGGGGTCCCCGGGCTTCATCGAGTCGTTGGGCTCGTTCCAGTTGAGCCAGTCGTCGTCCAGGACGACGACGTCGGCCCGCCGCAGCTCGTCGGTCAGCCGGGTCCCGTTCCGGTTGGTGATCCCGGGCTCCATCTCGATGAAGTACGTCCCCGGCTCGTAGTCCGGCAGTAGGTAGTAGACGAAGCTGTCGACGTACGGCGTGTACCTCAGATCGCCGGTCCCGACGACCAACCGATCGCCGGGACGACCCGCGCGGTCTGCGGCCTGCAAGAGCTTGCGGAAGTTGGCAGCTTCCGTCTCGTTTCCGACGTAGTAGGTCCGGCCTGCGTGTCGGATCGTAAACGAGCCGGTCGAGTTGGTGAACGAGTCCTGCACGAATGCGGCGTAGCGACGGGCGGTGTAGCTCGGGATCAAGAGAGAGGTCGCGGCGAGAACGCCCACACCGGCCACGAGTCCAACGCGCGCCGCGTTCCACCGTGGTCGCAGGACAAAGACAACCTCTGCGATCGCGGCGGGCAACAGCGCCACCCCGACCGCGCTGACCCAACCCAGGTGGGTTGCATCTGCGCGCTGCAACGCCTGTGGCAGCACGCCGACGGCGAAGAGCGCCGACGCCAACAGCGCGCGCGTCCGCAGGGCGCCCGGATCCCGTCGTGTGCGCCACACCGCGACCGCGAGGAGGAACACGGTCACGACGAGCAGCGCCATGAACCACGCGAACACCTGCCCGGCCAGAGGCAGCCTCGGGAGCGGCCAGCCGCGCTCGCTGAGCTCCGCCGTGACCGCGGTGCCCTTGAGACTGGTCGGATCAGGTGGCAGCGGGAGACCACGGGTCGGGCGGAGCCGTAGCAGAGGGTCGACGATCATCCCGTTCCAGACGTTGTCTGGGCCCGCGACCACGAGATGCACGATGTACGGGCTCGCCCCGACAGCGGCACCCACCACGGCACGCCGGACCAGCGGTGCGCGGAGGCCCCAGACGACGGCGATGCCAGACAGCACGAGCGCCGGGCCGAGGTCGATCCGGTAGAGGAGCGCGACACCCGCGAGAACGCCTCCGATCACCGCCCACCGCGCTGCCGCTCGCGGCCGATCACGCGTGTCGTCCCCGCGCGCTTGGAGCAGCGCGGCGACAGCACCGAGCCCGAGCGCTACGGCGCCGACCCATGGCCACGCCGTGAACCCGAAGCTCGGGAGAGCGAAGAGCGCCACGAGCAAGCCGCCCGCCAGCGCGACCCAGCGACCCCATAGCCGCAGGATCAACGCAACTCCGGCGGCCATCCCGAGGAGCTGGGCGAGCGCGACCACGCGCTCCACCTCGATCCGCGTTCCGAACACTTTGTAGAACGCGGCCAGTACCCACAGGCTGCCGGGTCCGTACAGGTGCAAGAAGTCCTTGTGTGGCACGGCGCCATGCAGCACCTGATCCGGGAAGACGAGCATGAAGCCCTCTTCCATCCTCGGCGCGAGCGCGCGGAGCAGGTACGGGGCCGGGAGGACGAACGCGGCCGCGAGGGCGACGACGACGGCGACAGTCCCCCACCACCCGGCTCGCGATCGGCGAGCGGCGCGGTTCGGCGTCGGCGCCGGCGCGACTCGCGTGTCGACTGTCACCATCGATACCCGTCCATCGGATCGAGCGGATGACGCGCCGCTCCCATCAGGGCATCGTATCGACGGCCCCACGCGCGAGACCGGCGACCACAGGGGAGCCGTGACGAGCGCGCTCCGGGCGAGCGGTCACCCGTTCAGTCGGCGCCGACGGGCTCTGCCACGCGCACCGGTGCCGGCTCCGCGACAGCGCCGAGATGCCTCCGCCCAAAGATGAACGCGAGGCCATACAGCACCGCGGTGACGATCAAAAGCGCGCGGTAGCCCACGATCAACGCGGAGTACTCGAGCAGCCCGCCGAACATCGCGCCGAGCAGGTTCGCCCCGAACGCCGCCGTCGCGTCGCCGGTGTCCTTGAACCGCTGCGTGAAGACGAGGTTTGCGGTGAAGATCGGGAAGAACGCCAGCGTCACGGCGACGACGAAGCGCGGCACCGGACCAAGCCCTAGCAAGGCGTCTGGCGGCACGACATAGGCAAGTAGGAGCGCGGCGAGGAGCAGGGCATACAAGCGCGCTGGTCTCTTGAAGGTGACGCGCCGCGAGAGCGCCACGGCGGCGAGCACCGACAGGAGCACGCCGAGGAACACGAGCGCGTTCACGAACCAGGTCGTCCCGAAGAGCAACGCGAACTGCACCACGCTCTTCGTCTCGAGCAAAAGGAACGCCGCGCCCATGAAGAACAGGTCCGTGAAGCGCAACATCGGTTTCACCGGTCCGCCGACGCGCCGGATCGCGAGTATGGAGATGAGCGCGATGAGGGCGATCGTGATGATGTAGAAGGCCGGCAGGCTGCGGTCTCGCAGGTACGGGAACGGATGATCATCGGTCGCCGGTGCGGGCGCCGACGCCTCCTTCCGCCAGACGTCGCTCGCCGGGCAAGCGATGGACTCCGGCTGGGGTGCGTCGACCAGAACCGCGATCCGCCCGGCCGAGGGGGGCCCGATCGACACGACACACGGTGGCCGGTGGAATGCCTGGGACAACGTGTTCGCATAGCGGTCGACGAGCCACTGCTGCCGGAAGTAGTTGTACATCGAGAAGACGCCACCCGGCTTCAGACGATCCCGAGCCGTTTCAATCGCTTCGGTCGTGAACAGATAGCTCTCGAGCCGCAACGACGACTGGCCTTGCACCAACGTGACGGAGTCCGGGAGCGCGAAGAGGATCAGGTCGTACTTCCGGCCGGATCGTTCGAGGAACGCGCGGCCGTCGTCGATGTGCTTGTGGACCCGCGGGTCTGAATACGGGCGGTCGGGATGGTCTGTCTGGCCGAGCTCGTACAGCTTGGGATCGATCTCGACCGCGTCGACTCGCTTCGCCCCCCGCGCGAGGGCGATCGAGACGTCGTTCCCGCCACCGGCGCCGATGACGAGCACATCGTCGAGCGCCCGCGGCTTCGCCCGGTCGTACACGAGGTTGTACAAGGGATTGTCGGACGCCTTGTAGTGCAGCTGGTGCGGGACCCCGTTCACGTCGATCGAGAGCGCGTCATAGCCGGCGTTGTTCGGCGTCCGAGGAACGTGCTCGGTGTGAGTCTCGATCTTGTAATAAGGCGACCAAGACGTGCCTGCCGCAAACGACTCGATGCCGAGGATCAGAACGAGGCCGGCGAGCGCGACGACCTGGACGAGCGCCAGGCGCCGGTCGCGGAACGGCAGGTAGATGATCAGGAACACCAAGGCCACGATCGATCCCCATGCGAGCGGGGGCGCACGTAGGAAGGAAAGCGCGACGAAGGCGAGGATTCCGAGCACGCTCCCGACGAGGTCGAGCTTGTACGCCTCGAGCGGCTCGAATTTCGTGAATGTCCGCGCGACTCCCTCACCGACGAATGCCATCACCGTCGCGACGGCGACGAAAATCACAGCGAGGACGAGCTCGCGAGGTGGGCCACTCTCGTGCACCCTGCCGCCGAAGAACAGCAGCTGACTGCCCGAGGTGCGCAGCTCGACGGGGAACGCCGCGATGAATCCGACGAGCGCCAGGAGCGCGACCGGCGCCCACGGGAAGAGATTGCGCGGGCGGTGGGCCCGGAGGAAGCCGAGCCCGATGCCGAGGAAGCTCCCGAGAAGGACGAAGTTCGAGAAGTAGGAGAGGTAGACGACGTTCGAGCCCGCCCAACGGATGAGCGCGAGCTCGAGGAAGAGCATCAAGAAGCTCAGCAGCACCAGCCGCGTCCGGTCCCCCACCATGCCGGTCGCGTGCCGCGCCGCCGGCGTCGTTGTTGGTACCGCGCTCACGCGATTCCATTCCGCCGGACAACGGACATGAGCCGGGCACTGTAACAGCTGCCCCGAAGCCGCCTCTGAGCGCGCCGCGCGCGCACTCGGCGGTCCGCCGGCCTACGAACGGCCCCGTGTCACGACCCGGGCGACGGCCGCGCCTTCCCGATCCGGCGGTACGCCTCGTCGGGAACCACACCCGTGTCCTTGTAGATGTGGTGGACGCACGGCTCGCCGGCACGCTCCGGCGGGTGCTCGATGGTCGTCGGGCCCGCGCCCCACTCCACGGGCTGGATCTCGTTGTTCACCGAGCAGTGGGCGCAGTACACGGGAAGCTCGTCGCGCATGAACGTCCGTCCGCTCTTCTCGCGCAGCGTGAGATACGCGTGGTCGCCCTCGTAGCGGCCTTCGTCGATGAGACGCCCACCGGTGCCGCAGCGGAACGACAACACGATCTTCTCGTCGTCCTCGTCGACCTCGACCGAACCCATGTTGCTCACCATCGCACGCGCGATCACCTTGGCGCGCGCCGATGCCGGCAGGGAATCCCACTCGACGCCCGTGTCTCGTCGCGGGCGCACGAACTCGTCACCGGTCTTGCGCAGGGCGCGCTCGACGGCCTCCTCCCCCAGCTCCTCGCCGACGAACGTCAGCAGCGAGGTGATCCAGTTGATCGAGTAGTCCTTGAGCGCACCCCACTGCGTGACGGCCTTGTCGAGCAGTGCGGAGCCGTCCTCGGTGCGACCGGCCTCGAACGCGGCGCGGGCCTGCTCCCACAGCGGTGTGCGCATGTGCGCGGCGTCGGCCTCGGACAGCATCGGGTCGCTCATGGCCCGCCCCCTTTGTCGTGTGCGTCGCTTATCTCGGGAGGCCGAGCACGCGCTCGGCGATGATGTTGCGCTGGATCTCGCTCGTCCCGCCGGGAATCGTCCCCGAGAACGACCGCAGCCACTGCGTCGCCCACGAGCCGTCGCGCCACATCGACGGTCCGAGGATCGACGTGTCGAGCGCGTCGGGTCCCTGGGCCTCGGCCCCGGCGGCGAGGCACTTCTGGAGCGTCTCGCTGCCGTACAGCTTGAGCAGCGAGTGCTCCGGTGAGCTGCGCCCGCGCATGAACTTGGCGAAGCCGCGGTAGCCCAGAAGCATCAGTGCCTGGGCGTCGATGTAGAAGCCGGCGACTTCGTCACGAAAGCGCGGGTCGTCGCGCAGCGGAGTTCCTTCCGGGCCTTCGCGGTCGCCGAGGTCGATCATCGCCTGCACGCCGCGGTCGACGCTGTACGCGTAGTCGATCCAGAGCATCGCCCGCTCGTGTGCGAGCGACCCCTGAGTGATCGGCCAGCCGCCGTTCAACTCGCCGACAAGGTTGTCGCGCGGGACGACGACGTCGGTGAAGAAGACCTCGTTGAAGTCGTAGTAATCGGGCTCCGAGAGCTCGGGGAACGGTCGGCACTCGATCCCGGGCGTGTTCATGTCGACGATCAGCGCGCTGATGCCTTTGTGCTTCGGCGCCTCGGTGTCGGTGCGGACGAAGCACATGCACCAGTCGGCGTGGTGCGCACCGGACGTCCATACCTTCTGGCCATTGACGACGAACCGGTCGCCGTCGAGCACCGCGCGCGTCGACAGCGAGGCGAGGTCACTGCCGGCGCCGGGCTCGCTCATGCCGATGCACCACGCCATCTCGGCTCGTAGCGTCGGGACCAGGAAGCGCTCCTGTTGCTCGGGCGTGCCGTAGTCCTTGAGCGAGGGCGCCACGATGCCAATGCCCTGCGGGTTGAGGCTCCGGGTGACCCCTTCGCGCTTCGACAGCTCCTCGAAGTAGATCATCTGCTCCGCAGGCGACGCGTTGCGGCCGCCCAGCTCGGGCGGCCACCCAGGCACCAGCCAGCCGTGGTCGAACAGCGTGCGCTGCCACTGCCGGGCCCAGTCGGGAAGGTCGGCGCTCGATTGCTTGGGCTGCTGCATGACCTCCGGCGGAGGCGTGTGCTCGTCGAGCCACGCAATCAAGTCACGCCGGAACTGCTCCTCTGCATCGCCGTACCGCAATCGCACGATTGGGACCGTACTCGTTACAGTCCGACCCCTTGGACTTCGAATTCAGCGAGGATCAGGAGCTGCTGCGCGCCAGCGTGCGCCGGTTCCTTGCCGAGCAAGCCCCGATCGCCTACGTGCGCGCCCTGCTCGACGACGAGCGCGGCGCGACCGAGGACGTGTGGGACGGGCTCGCGGAACTGGGCGCGACCGGGTTGCTGGTGCCGGAGGTGCACGGCGGCGCGGGTGGCGGCATGGTGGACATGGCCGTCGTGCTCGAAGAGCTGGGACGAGCGGTGCACCCCGGACCGTTCGCGTCGAGCGCGGTAGGTGCGACGAGCATCGTGCACCTGGCCGGCTCCGACGACGATTGCGCCACCCTCCTGCCCGGGCTGGCGTCGGGCGAGATCATCGGCACCGTCGCGCTCGGCGAGCCGGCCGCGCGCGCCACGGGCGGGAGCGGCGAGTGGGCATTGACGGGCGAGCTGGCGCACGTGCCCGACGGTGCCTCCGCCGACATCATCATCGTGAGCGCGACGACAGCCGATGGTGAGCTCGGCGTGTTCGTCGTCGACCGGAGTGGCGCAGGGGTCACCGTCACGCCGACACCGACGGTCGACGGCACGCGCAAGCTCGCAACCGTGTCGCTCGCAGATGCGCCGGCGCGTCGGCTCGGCGTCGGCGCCGGCGACAGCACCGATGGCGTGGCCGAGACGCTGGACCGCGTCGTCGTGGCAGCCGTCGTCGATGGCGTCGGCGCCGCGTCACGGGCGTTGGAGATGGCGGTCGACTACGCCAAGGAGCGCCGCCAGTTCGACCGCCCGATCGGGTCGTTTCAAGCGGTGCAGCACGTCTGTGCCGACATGCTCCGCGCGGTCGAGCTCGCCCGCGCCGGCGCGTACTACGCGTGCTGGG
>JALZAA010000070.1 GCA_030948625.1 Actinomycetota bacterium | reverse complement strand
CGCTGGTCGACGAGTGGACCACGGAGGACGACCCGCGCATCACGTCCTTCGGTCGCGTGCTGCGTGCGATCCACCTCGACGAGCTGCCGCAGGTGATCAACGTGCTCCGCGGCGAACTCTCCGTAGTTGGCCCGCGCCCCGAGCAGCCGAGGTACGGCGCGTCATTGGTCAGGAAGCTCCCGATGTACGACGTCCGCCACGGCGTGCTTCCAGGAATCACCGGATGGGCCCAGGTGAAGTACGGGTACGCGGGTGACGAGACGGGGGCGCTGCAGAAGCTCGAGTACGACCTCCATTATGTGCGCAACCGGAGCCTCGCTTTCGACCTGCGGATCCTCGCCCGCACGACGCGCGGAGTCCTCGGGCGCGGAGGGCGATGACATGTGTGGGATCGCCGGGGTGATTGGCAGCAACGGCGCCCCGCTCGGCCCCAGCCTGAAACTCCTACGTCACCGCGGTCCCGACGCCGTCGGGACCTTCGCCGCGGGTGATGGATCGATCGGGCAGACCCGCCTCGCCATCATCGACGTCGAGGGCGGTGATCCTCCGCTGACCGACGAGCGCGGCCGGGTCGGGAGCGTGCTGAACGGCGAGATCTACAACCATCACCACCTGCGGGGCGAGCTGATCGCGGCCGGCCACCGCTTTCGGTCGCGCTGCGACACCGAGGTGCTCGCTCACCTCGCCGAGGATCGCGACCCGGTCGCGTTGGCGCGACAGCTCGACGGAATGTTCGCCTTCGCGGTGTGGGACGCCGACCGTCGCCGCCTCGTCCTCGGTCGCGATCGTGCAGGCAAGAAACCGCTCTACTACTGGTGCGACGGACGGCGCCTGGTGTTCGGCAGCGAGATCAAGGCGGTGTTGGCGCAGCTCGGCGTACCCGAGCGGCTGGCGCCGGGCGCGATCGAGGCGTACCTGACGTTCGGTTATGTCCCGACCCCCCGCACGTTCTTCGACGGTGTGATGAGTGTCCCCCCGGGGCACGTCCTCAGCTTCACTCCGGGTGCCGAGCCCCTGATCGAGGCCTACTGGGCCCCGCCGCTCGGGCCGCCGCAGGGCAGGGCGCCGACGTTCGACGAGTCGGTCGCCACTTGCAGGCGCCTACTCGACGAGGCGGTGGCTCGCCGGCTCGAGAGCGACGTCCCTCTCGGGGCGTTCCTCTCCGGGGGCATCGACTCGTCGAGCGTCGTGGCGCTGATGGCGGGGCGCCTCTCGGAGCCCGTCCGCACATTCACGATCGGCTTCGACGACGACGACGCGTCCGACGAGCGGTCATGGGCTCGGATGGTCGCCGAACGCTATGGCTGCGACCACCACGAGCGGGTCGTGCGACCCGACGCGACGGCACTGGTCGAGGAGCTCCTGTGGCACCACGACCAGCCCTTCGGCGACTCGTCCGCGCTCCCGACGTACCTGCTGTCGCAGCTCGCCGGCGAGCACGTTTCCGTCGTCCTGTCGGGCGACGGTGCTGACGAGCTGTTCGCCGGCTATAACCGCCTCGTCGCGGCAGCCGCGCTTGCGCGAGCCGGACGCGCGGCGAAGCGGGTGCTCGGCGCGGGGCGGTTGCTGGCCGCACACCTGCCCGGTCGCGCCCTCGGCGGCCGCGTCGCCAAGGCACAGCGCCTCTTTCGTCGGATCGACCAGCCACCGCACCTGGCGGTCCTGTCTTGGGTTTCGACGATCCCCGAGGAGTTGCGCGACTCCCTCACCGGTGACGTTCGCAACTGGGCGGTTGGGGACTACCTCGACGTCTGGGAGAGCTCGGAGGGCGCCCCGGCTGTCAACCGGCTGCTCGACCTCACATTCCGCACCTACCTTCTCGACGACATCCTTCCCAAGGTCGACCGTATGGCAATGGCGCACGCTCTCGAGGTGCGCGCGCCGTTCCTCGACACCGAGCTCGTGGAGTTCGCTAGACAGCTGCCCGCAGGCCATGTCACACGCGGCATCCGGTCCAAGCGCGTGCTGCGCGCCGCCGTACGCGACGTGGTGCCGGAGGCGATCCTCCGCCGGCGCAAGCACGGGTTCTCGCTCCCGCTCGCGCGGTGGTTCCGCACCGATCTCGTCTCGTATCTCCGCGCGATGCTCGGCCCGGGGGCACGGGTGCGCGAGCACTTGGACGACACCGCGCTCGATGGGCTGCTGGGCGAGCATCTTGCTGGCGCGGCCGACCACCAGAGCGCGCTCTGGACGCTGCTCACCCTGGAGGTGTTCCTGCGCCGCCAAGGTTGGTGAGTACAGGGTCTCAACCGGGCGTGCACAGTTCGTCGAGCAGCTCGCCCAAGTGCGCGGCCATCTCGCGCTGAGTCGGCCACGGTGCGGGCGGGTTGATCGGCCGCCACGTCGCGCCGTGAGCCCTCCAGTCGTCGTAGCACTCGGCGAGCCACGCGCCGGCCTGATCGGGGTCGGCGACGTGGATGCCCGCGCCGGCGCGCTCGATGAGTGCAGCGGGCTCGGCGGGCGTACCCCCGACGGACAGGATTGGTCGGCGCGCGGCGAGATACTCGAACAACTTGCCGGGGACGAGCTCCCGGTGGCGCCCGTCCAGCCACCCAAGGAGTACGAGGACCTGTGCCCGGCGCTGTACCTCGAGGGACTCGAGCCGGGAGCACTGAGCTTCCCATTTCATGGTGTCGGACAGCCCGAGCTCGGTGGCCGCGGTCTCGACCGCGGGCCGGACGTCGGTCTCGTCGCCGAAGAACCGCACTCGCACGTGCTCGCGTGCCGCGCGTCGGCCGAGCAGCGCGAGCACCGCCTGTCCGAGCACCCTGACGTCCTGATGAGGCGGGTAGATCTGACCGGTGAAGACGAGATCGAAGCGCTCGGAGGACGGCGGCGGTCCCGTCGGGACGAGCCGTTCGTCGACGCCCGTGGCCACCGGTACGACGCGGTGATGGGGATGCCGTCGCCGCAGGATGGCGGCTGAAGGCGCTGACGTCGTGACCAGGACGCGCGCGCTTCGGAGGACGCGTCGCTCGAGGAGCGCGTCGGCAAGGCGCCGAGGCGCGACCCATAGATAGGCGGCGTTGTCCGTCCACAGGTCGCGGAGGTCTGCGATCCACGGCACGTTCAGCCGGCGCGCGGCCGTGGCCGCGACGACGTGACAGGTGTGCGGCGGGCCGCTCGACAGGACTGCGTCCACACGGTGCCCTTCGCCGACTTCCACGGCCGTCGCCGCCGCCGGGCGGTACCACGCGATCCATTTGTCCGGGAGCCAGAAGCACTCGCGAGCGAGCCGGCGCGGGACGACCCACCGCGCGTGCACCAGCGGCCGGTCGGGCCCGGAGGGCACCTGGATGAGCGGTGCCTCGGGAAGCGGCACACCCCAGCTCTGTAGGGCCTCATCGCCGCGTGGGACTGGGCCGGTCACCACGATCGGGTCCCAGCCTCGCGAGGGGAGGTGCTGGAGGAAGCCACCGACCCGCACAGCGCCTGAGTCGGGCTGAGGCGGAACGTGCCAACTGACCACCAGAACCCTCGGCATGCGAAGGGGGGAGCCTACCGGTGGCGTCTCGTGACGCGGCAGTACGCTCCGCCCGGTGCAATGGCGCGCGCGATCGAGGCCGGCCGCGCTCGGCGCACTCGTCGACGTCGGTGTGGGGGTGCTGGCGTTCGTGGTGGCCAGCGCGCTGTCGCTGACGCTCAAGGCGCGCCATGGCATCCCGTCCTTCGTGGTTCCGTTGGCCCTGGCCGTGGGCGCCCTGGCGCTGCTTGACACTCGGCGTCGCGGGAGAGCGTGGCCGTGGCGGCCCGGACGTGGCCTCCTCGGCTGGTCGTTCTTGCTGGGGGTGGCGGCGCTCGCCGCGTACCTGCTCGCCCAGCTGGCAAGCGTGATCGTGGCCACCGACCGCGGCGGCGCGCTCCACCACGTGGGGGGCTGGGCCCGGGAGACCGTGATTGTGGGCGCCGTGCTCGTCGCCGTCGACGGTCCTCGGCGGCTGCGCGCCGCCGCGTGGGGCCTGACCGCCGCGCTCGCCCTTCTCTCGATCCCGAGCCTTGTGCAGGCGGCGACGGGGACCTGGACCAACGACATGCTCGGCCTGGCCGTGCCCAACCATGGGTTCGTGGATGGCGAGCTCCGTTGGCGGGCCGGAGGGCCGCTCGGGGACGCCAACCACTACGCGCAGTGGCTGGTCATCCTGCTGCCGGTCGCGCTGGAGCGAGCCACAGCTCAGGAGCGAACGGTGTTGCGAATCGGTGCCGCCGCGACCGCGGCGTGTGCGATCGCGGCGGTGCTCGTGTCGCAGTCACGAGGTGGTCTCCTCGCTCTCGTGGTCGTGGGTGCGGTGCTCCTCTGGCGGGCGCGATCGCCGAGGGTGGTGGCGGCGGTCGCGCTGGCGGTCGTCGCGGGGGTGCTCGTCGCCGGGCCGGGCCGAGTGGGGCGCCAGATCAGCCGCTTCGATGAGGTGACCGCGGTCGTCACCCGGGATGTGGAGAAGAGCTACAGCTCTGAAGCCGGCCGCGTGAGCACGTTCTGGGCGGGGGCGCACATGTGGCGCGACCACCCGGTGCTCGGCGTCGGCTTTGCCAACTACGAGGACGAGTACCTCCCGTACGCCGAGGACCTCGCCATCGACTCGAGCGGCAAGGTGAGGTCGGCACACACGGCGGTCATTGAGGTCGCAGCCGAGACCGGGTTGGTCGGGCTGGTGGCGTTCGCCGCCCTGGTCGTCGCAGCCGCCGCGATCTCGGTCCGCGCCGTGCGGGCGTTGCGCGAAGCGGGCGATCGGGGCTCGGCCCGCCTCGTCGGCTCGTTGCAGCTCGCGGGCGGGGCGTGGGCCGTCACCTCGCTCTTCCTGAACCTCGCGCACCCGCAGGCGCCGCTCTTCATCCTCGGGCTGCTGCTTGCCTCGGGGCGCGTCGCAGCGGTTCCGCCGCGAGGTCGACAGGTGGGGCCGGTTCGGGCGGACAGCGCGTGACGACGAACACCGCCGTCGATACGCGGCCGGGGCTCGCAGCCCGAACGCTCGGTGCCGCGGCGTGGTCGCTGGCCGCGTTCGTCGCGTCGCGCGCCATCACGGTGGTGTCGACGATCGTGATCGCGCGGCTTCTGGGCCCCGATGACTTCGGGCTCTTCGCGATCGTGTTGGTGGTCTTGTCCATGGCTGACGCCGCAACTGTCGGCAGCCTCAACGACGCCGTCCAGTGGGACCGTGACCGGCGTCTCCACGAACGCGCCGCCCTCGGCCTCAGCGTCACCCTCGGAGTGGCAGTGACCGTCGTCGCGATCGTGAGTGCGCCGCTCGTCGCCCGAGCATTCGGTGAGCCGCGCCTGACCCTGATGCTCGTCGCCGTGGCGCCGATTTCGTTCCTCACCCACCTATACCTCGTGAACGATGCCGGTCTCCGGGCCCGTCTGCAGTATCGACGCCGTCTCGCCCCGGAGATCTCGCGCACCGTGGTCAAGGCCGCGGTGTCGATCGTGCTTGCCGTGGCGGGAGCAGGAGTCTGGTCGCTGGTTTGGGGCCAGGTCGCGGGGGAGCTCGTCGCGTGCGTCTTGTACTGGTGGCTCGCGCCTCTCTCGTCCCGGTTCCCCGCTTGGGACGGCGCGGTAGCGCGACGGCTCTTCCGATTCGCGGCGTTGGCCGGCGCTGCTGCGTTGGTGGCCATCGTGGCCGTCAACATCGACTACGTCGTCGTCGGTCGCCGACTCGGGACCGCCGTACTCGGCGTCTACCTGATTGCCTACCGGTTGCCTGAGCTTCTCGTGAACCAGCCGGCCAACGCGCTGCGGAGCACGCTGTTGCCTGCCTACGTGGAGGCAGGCAGTGACCCGGATCGCATGCGCCGTGGGTTCTTCGAGTCCGTACGCGCGGGCTGCGCGGTTGCGACCCCCATCGGCGTCGTGCTGGCGGTCGTGGCCGAGCCTGCTGTCCGTGTGGTGTTCGGCTCGCAGTGGCTGGCCGCCGCGACACCGATGCGGTGGATCGCGCTCGCCTTCGCTGTCGATGCGCTCGTGTTGGGAGCCTCGGCGGCGCTGAAGGCCGCGGGGCGGCCCGGGATCGTCGGCGGCCTGATCAGCGTCAAGCTCGCGTTGCTGGCACCGCTGCTGTGGTGGGCCGCCGGGCGCGGGATCTCCACGGTGGGGGCCGTTGTCCTGGTCGTGAGCGTCGTCATGGTGGTGCTGCAGGCAGCGGCGCTGCGGTTCGCCCTCGGATACGAGATCGGCCGGGTCGTTGCCGCGGTCGCGCCCGTGGTCGCGTCCGCGGGTGTGGCGGCCGGGACCGTCGCGCTGGTCGCCGCGTTCGCTCCCGCCGGCCTCGCCGAGCTCGGTTTGTCAGTCGCGGCTGGGGCCCTCGTCTACATGGGCGTCCTCCGCTTGTTGATTCCGGAGTGGTTGCGGCGCATCGTTCCACTCGTGCGGCGGGGCCCCGGGCCTGCCTGAACGCCATGCGGATCGCCGTCCTCTCGAGCGTCTTCCTGCCCGGCCTCGGTGGGGCCGAGGTGGGGATCCACAACCGGGCACTGGCGCTCATGCGCGCCGGCCACCGGGTCGTCATCGTGCCCTCACTGGCGTCCTACCGGCTCGTTGGGCGTATGCCGTACACCGTCGTCCCACTCTGGCGCCGCGCGTACCGTCCCGCCATCGAGGGCCCGAATCGGCCGGACGGCGGACCGGCGCAGCTCGGTTCCCTCCGCCGCCAGCTGGGGCTGCTCCAGCGCGTCTTCCGCTTCGACGCCTGGCACGTCCACTTCATCTATCCGACGGCGTGGGCCGCGCTTGACGTCCTGGAAGAGCTCGAGGCCGCCGTTGCCGTGTCCGCCCACGGCTCCGACGTCCTTCGGGACGACGGATCAGGCGCCGGCCTCGACCCCGCCGACGAGGAGCGGGCTCGAAGCGTCGCCCGGCGCGCTCCGTGCCTCTTTGCCGGCGGACCGGGCCTGGCCACCGCGCTCCGCGAGCTCGGCGCCGACGACCACCGGCTTCGCATGCTTCCCGACGGCTGGGACCGCGGCCGTGCCGACCTGGCGATCCGGCGCCGGGAGCGAACGAAGAGCGCGCTCGGGGCGGAGGCGCGGCCCCTTGTGCTGACCGTCGCCCGGCACGATCCGATCAAGCGGTATGACCTCGCGCTCGACGCGGCTGCGTTCCTTGCGAGCCGCGAGCCTCGGCCGCTCTGGGTGATGGTGACGCCCAACACCGCCTCATTGGAGGCCGAGGTCGCTCGCCGCGGCCTCGAGGAGGTAGTTCGCGTGGTCTCCGGCGGCGACCTGCTCCGCTCCGATCGACGGGACATGCTGCCGAGGGCGCGGGTCATGGACCTCCACGCCGCCGCCGATGTGCTCGTGATCCCGTCGCGGTGGGAGGGGGCGCCGAACGTCATCGGCGAGGCACAGTCGGTCGGGACGCCGATCGTCGCCACGAGAGGGGGCGCCGCCGGCGGGGTTCGTGACGCAGTCGACGGCGTGCTTGTGCCGGCCGATACGCCGGAGTTTCTCGCGGGCTCGATCGCGACCGTGCTCGACGACACGGACCTCCGTGGAGATCTCCGCGCCGGCGCCTTCGCGGCTCGCGAGCAACGGCCGACATGGGACGTGGCCGTCGCCACCGAGGTCGAGTTCCTCGACCAGCTGCGCTGATCCGTCCGTCACCGCAGGCCGATGAGGTCCTCGAACTCTTCGGCGCGTCGGTCCCAGGTCTGGTCCGCCACCGCGGCGCGCCGCGCGTCAGCGCCGGCGTGCGGCCCGCAGCGGATGGCGTCGACCACTTCGGCGACGAACTGATCGGCGTCGTCGGCGATACGAATGACGTTGCGGTACGGCGCGACGGCGACAAAGCGGGTCGAGACGATCGGGCGCCCGCTCGCGAGGTACTCACGCAGCTTGAGCGGTTCGGCCAGGTCCATTCCTGTGCTGGGCCGGTAGGGCATCACGAGGACTTCGCACGCCGCGGCGAAGGACGGGACGTCTTCTCGAGGGACGAAGCGACGAGTGAGCCGCACGTCACCGGCGCGGCCGAGGTCGCCCGTGGGTACGTTGGTTTCTCCCACGACGAGGAGGGTCACGTCGGGGATGCGCGCGATCCCTCCGAGGATTTCGAGATCGGTGTGCGTGGTCACCTGGCCGAGGTACCCGACGACCGGGGAGCGAAGGCCACCGACAGTCCCGTGGACGACTGCGGGGTCGCCGGCCGTCGCGAAAGCGTCGAAGTCGACGCCGTGCGGCAACACGACCACTTCGCCGCGGGCGGCAGCGATCCTGGGCAGCGCCGCGATCCGTGCGTTGGGAACGACCACGACGTCGGCGCGCTCGAGCAAGTCGAGCTCGTAGGCCTCGGCGATCTGCCAGTCGGCGGTGGGCAGCGTCTGGAAGTCGTCGGCGCACAGATAGACCACTCGATCGGGACGGAGGGCGTCCACGAGATCCACCGCGGTCGGCAGCCGCAGGACGAGGACCTCGGGGTCCAGTTCCAGACGCCGGCGCCAGTGCCTGACGGCCCGGTGCCAGATCGCGCGGTTCACGAGCCGAACGCCGGCCCGGTCGTGAAACGGAAGGAGCCGTACATTGGCCACGACGGGCCCCGGCCTCTGAGGCTGGCGGACCGCGGGCGCGTGCGCCTTGCGCCAGATCCGCGCGGCGTCGTGCCGGCTGAGGCGGGGGCGCCGCATCCCGATGGAGTCGACCCAGAGCACCGGACGTCGCCGGGCAAGTCGTCCCATGAGGCTACGGCCCGACGACGAATGTGCGCTCCAGTCCTCTCCCGCACACACAACCCACCGTTGGCTCACGAGCGCGCCGCTGCCCCGACTCGGGGCCCGAGCCATTCGAGCAACGCACCCACGCGCGCCTCGATCGTCCGGTCCGCCGCAGCGGCAACTTCGCCCATTTGCCGACGGCGCCCGGTGTCGGCCGCGAGATCGGCGATCGCGTCGGCAATCTCCGCAACCGAATGGGGGTCGATGAAAGACGCGGCGCCGGGAGGCACGACCTCGCGCATGAACGGCCGATCGGACACGACGAGCGGAAGGCCGGTCGCCATCGCTTCGAGCACGGCGTTCGGGCATCCCTCCTCGAGGGACGGGAGCACGAAGACGTCGGCCGCGCGCAGGTACTCGCCGACGCGGTCATGAGCAACCGGTCCCGTTCGTACGAACTGGGGACCACGAGGTCGAACCGGGCCTGCTCCTATGAAGAGCGCACGCACCCGGCCCACGCGCCGGACGGCATCCACAACATGTTGAGTGCCCTTGCTCGGTGTGAGCCGACCGCAGAACGCGACGAGAACGTCGCCGAGAGGGAGCCCGAGGGCCTGGCGAGCCCGCCGACGATCGCCGGGATGGAACTTGGCCGGGTCGATGCCGTTCGGGAAGACACCCACTCGGTCCGCGTCGACGCCGAACTCGTCCCGCGCCACCGCGGCGAGCGGCTCCGACGCCGCAACGACAGCGGTTGCTCGCCGGGCCAGCGCTCCGTCCTCCGGGTCGGCCCATTCGCGATCGGCGCGTGTGAGCCGGCCCTCGCCGAGCTGGAGCACCGACGGCACGCCCAGCTCCTCGCCGATCCGGATTGCCGCGACACCTCCCGGCCGGAGGAACACGCCGATGAGCGCCGACGGCGGGTCCTGTTCCTTGACCGCGCGTCGCGCGACCGACTCGAAACCATGATGGCTGGCGCGGCGCCGGGCCGCCGCCAAGGGCCAACGCACACCTGGGCTCAGGTAACGGGGTCGCACCACGTCGACGCCGTCGAGCTGGTGGCTCAAGGGCGGGCGTCGTGGGAGCCGAGCCGGCGCGACGACACGGACGGCGATGCCGTTGGCGGCGATGGTGCGATAGCGCTCGTGCACGAATGTGCCGACATGTGGTGTGCGCGGAGCCGGGTAGTCGGTGGTGATCACGACGACACCGCGCTCGAAGGCGGCCGGGGGAGTCATCGCCGGGACGCAGCCTCCAGCGCCACGCCACTGAGCCAACCAACGGCCGCGAGCACCAGGGTCGTGGCGGCGACAAGGCGGCTGTTCATCCCTCCAGCCGGTCCCGTAGACCCACGGTCGTCGAGGAGGAGGAGCCCGACGGTCGCGAGCACAGCGAGTCCGGTGACGCGCCGATGCCGGTGCCGCCGGTGCAGGACCGATGCAAGCGCGACGGCCGCCGGCAATGGCGCTCCCGCGAGGAGCAGCCACTGGCGAGCACGCGGGGGGTCGCCGGTTAGCCGCCAGTAGCGCACCTTCCACCGACCGAAGCCGTGGTACCGGCGGATAACCGCGCGCAGCGAATCGGGCGCCAGCCATCCGACGCGCAGACCGGTCTCGGCCCACACCGTCCCGAACCGCGAGAGCCGACGGTTGAGGTCGAAGTCCTGATTCTGCACCAGGCGCTCGTCCCATCCGGCGACTGCCCGCAGGTCGCGCACGCGCGCGGCGCCCAGGTACACCGTGTCGACCGGTCCCGCGCGTGACCCCGCGCGATACCTCCCGAGCCCCATGGCCCAGCGGTTGTTGTGCGCCCGCGCGATCCCCACCGCGACCTCCCCAGCGATGGCCGGAAGCGCGACCAGCCCCCCGCCGACGACCGCAACGTCTGCGCGCTCGAGGATCTCCGTGCACGTCCGTACGTACTGAGGAGGGATCCGAGCGCGAACGTCGACTCGACACAGGATCTCGCCGCGCGCCTTGCTGAGCCCCAGGTTCAGATTGGCAGGAGTCGTTCCGACATCGCCGGTCACGACGTCGCCGGGGAGCCCCAACCGGTGGAGCACGCGCGTCGCGACCTCATTGCTGCCGTCGGCCGAGCCCCCGTCGACCACCAGCACCTCGAGATCGGAACGCGGCACATCTTGCGCGCCGATCGCCTCCAGACAGCCGGGAAGGTGTCGAGCCCCGTCCTTGACCGGCACGACGACGCTCGCGCGAGGGAGGCGCGTCATGGTGTCGCCGGGCATGGCGGGAGCGTATACATCCCCGCATTCCGCCGGTCGATCGTCACTCGGTAGAGGGTCCCGTCCTTCGTCGTCGCGACCTCGCAGAGTGAGAACCCGAGGTCACGCAATTCGGCGGGTGTGGCCCCGCCGTCGGAGGCTCCGGCGTACCAGGCCAGGTACGCACGGGACAACGGAGCGGGTCGAGCGCGCAACGCGCGACTTGAAAACACGGGTTGGTGGCGGCTGACGTAGTAGAGGCCGTCGTCGGCATTGCTGAAGACCAAGGATCGGGGCGGAAGGCGTCGGACGACCGTTGCCAGCTCCGACGTGCGCCACGACGTCGATGTATAACCCTGGCCGCTCGCACGGCTCTTCCGCGCCGTCGCCACTGAACTCCGCAGCGATACACCGAGCCACAACACCAGCGTGGCGCTGAGGGCAGCCGTCACCCAACGAAGCAGCCGGTGCCGACCGCGCCAGTCGGCGCCCAGGACGTCCTGGAGTGCGATCGCGCCGATGACGACGCTTGGGGCGAAGATCGGAGAAAGGAGCCGAGAACCGATCCGGTCGATGCCCGTGGTCAATTCGCTGACCATGATGTAGCCGAGGTACGCGATCACGTAGGTGACCAGCGGAAGGAAGGGCGCACCTTCGGTGCTGCGACCGCGAATCCCCTGGCGCGCGGCGATCCAAAGCCCGATCGCCATGACCACGCCTGCGCTCGCCAGCGCAACGTACCCGAGCCGTGGGAACTCCGAGCGCAGGGCCCACTCGCCGAAAGTGTGAACCATGTCCTGCGCTACTCCCCCAAGAGTCTCGTCAGAGGGTTGTCGGTTGCCCAACGCGCCGGCTCCTTCCCAGAGATTCCTCGCGACGACGAGAGCGGGAACGATCAGGGCGAGGCCGATGTATGCCGACGCCCGACCGAGCAACGCACGGAATCCGTTACGCCACGCGCTCGCGAGGATGACGATGGCGGGAAGCGCGAGAACCGTGCTTCCCGCGTACCGGTACGAGAAGGCAACACTCGCGACGACCGCGGCGAGGAACAGGAGCGCCGGGTCGCGTCCCCGCCGGACCATGAGCGGTTCCACGATCAGGAGCGTTGCGAGTACGAGAACGTTGAATACCGGCTCGCTCCACGCGTACGTGTATACGCCGAGCAACGCAGGGGAGAACGCCACCGCGGCCGCCGCCCACACGCACAACCACGCGTTACGCACGTGGCGCCGGGCCAACAGGAAGGTGAGCAGAACGAGGGCGCCGAACGCGACGACATCGAGCGCGCGAGCTCCCTCAGCCGCGTCGATACCGAGCCGGTCTCCGGCCGCCAGGGTCATCGAGAATCCCGGCGGGAATGTCGTGATGGGTTGTAGCGAGAAACTCACGAACCCGTTGCCGTCCGCAAGGTTCCGGGCTCCCGAGACGTAGACCGCCGAATCCGCGCTCGCACCAACGCCCTGGCGCGTGCCGAGCCATACGAGGGCGCCAGCGATCGTCATTGCAATCAGGACGGCCGGCCATGCCCACTGATGGGGCGCCCCCCGTTGCCGACTACGCATCACGTGCCACCCTGTCATGAACGCCGACCGTTCAGACCGAAGCGACGCTCACGCGGGGAGTGGGCGACCGCATCGGCGAACCGCGTCACGGCAACGTATCCCGGAGCCGGTCCTAAGCTCTCTGCGTCATGCACACGTCGTCGCTGCGAGTCGTCTGTGTCGCAGGGGCAAGACCAAACTTCGTGAAGCTCAAGCCGGTTGTCGACGCGCTCGAATGCAGAGGCGTTGACGTGCTCCTTGTGCACACCGGTCAGCACTACGACGAGTTGATGAGCGACATCTTCTTTGAAGACGTCCAACTTCGACTGCCGGACCATTATCTCGAGGTTGGACCTGGCACGCACGCCGAGCAGACGGCGAAGGTGATGACCGCCTTCGAGCCGATCGTGATGGCCGCGCGCCCCGATGTCGTCGTCGTAGTGGGAGACGTCAACTCCACCATGGCGGGTGCGCTCGTCGCCGCAAAGTGTCGTGTGCCGGTGGCGCATGTGGAGGCGGGGCTGCGCAGTCACGATTGGTCGATGCCCGAGGAGGTCAATCGCGTCGTCACCGACCGCGTGAGTGAGTACCTCTTCGCACCGTCGGCCGACGCTGTTGCCAACCTCCTGGCCGAGGGAGGGTCGGTACAACAGGTCCATCTCGTTGGCAACGTCATGATCGACACGTTGCTGATGAATCTCACTCGCGCCCGCCGGCGGCCTGTCCGCGAGCAGCTCGGCCTGTCGGCGCACGGCTACGGGCTGGTCACGTTGCACCGGCCAGAAAACGTCGACGACCCCGAGATGCTGACTCGGCTCGTCGATGCGCTCGGGCGCGTTGCTGACCTCTGCCCGCTCGTGTTTCCCGTTCACCCGCGCACTCGCGCGCGCCTCGAAGGTCTCAGAGTTCCCCCGGGGCTCCGCCTCACCGAGCCTGTCGGCTATCTCGATTCGATCGCTCTTCAAGCCGACGCTCGGCTTGTCCTGACCGACTCGGGCGGTATCCAGGAGGAGACCACGTTCCTCGGCGTGGCCTGCCTGACCCTCCGCGAAGGCACCGAACGCCCTATCACCGTGACCGAAGGAACGAACCGGGTCGTCGGGCGGAACTGCGAGCGGATCGTCGCCGCCGCGAAGGAAACGCTGCGTGACGGGATCACACCGCGGCGGCCGGCCCTGTGGGACGGCCGCTCGGGAGAACGGATCGCCGACGTGCTGGCGGGCCGGAAGGCTCCTTGCTGAGCCACGCCGCCGACGCCATGCGCTCGAGCAGCACACGCGATACTTGCCGCCACGGGACGAGGCGACCGGGGTCGCCCGGGAGGTACGGCTACCGGGATGCGGGTGCTCACCTACCACGGAACGATTGGACGACGCGAACGGGCCGACCATTTCGCCCCGCTGTTCACCGATCTCGACGAGTTCGTCAAGCAGATGGCCTTCCTGACTCGCCGATACCCGCTCGTCTCTCTCGCCGAGATCCGTCGACACCTCACGGCTGGGCAGCCGCTTCCCGCCGATGCCGTCCACGTCAGCTTCGACGACGGGTTCCGCAACACGCTGG
>JALZAA010000057.1 GCA_030948625.1 Actinomycetota bacterium | reverse complement strand
GCCAGCAGCACCGCGCCGGCGACGAACACGAGGACGCCGTGACGAACGCCGGCCCGCCGGGCCATGCGACCGGCGACGTAGCCGCCGAACGCGAATGCAGCGAGCAGCCCGGCGGCGGCGGCGAGCCCCACCACAAGCCCCAACCGCTTCCAGTCGCTGTCGGACAGCGACTCCGCCGTGATCCCGAGGGGGTGGAGCACGGCGGCTGCGATGCCGGCGCAGAGGACGAGCGTGCCGACCGCTGCGAGCACCCCCGCCATGACACTCGGCCACGACACGCGGCTCCAGCCGGCTTCGCGCACGAGCTCGAGCCGCTCCCGGCTCCCCCTGGCCTCGAGCCAGTGCTGCCGCCCGTCGTGCTCGCTGTTGGCGTCGTTGTCGTCGATGTCGTCGATCTGGACGCGACTGCTCATGAGGCCCCTCCGTGGTCGGAGCGAAGGATGCCCTCGACCGGACGAAGGAGAACCACTCAGCCGGGCGCGGTTGCGGGTTCGAGCGGAGCTTGCGACGGCGCCTAGGAAGATTCGACGCGCACGGGGATGCCGTTCACGACGGCGTTCCCCGACAGTGGGTCGAAGAGCTCGGAGTCGGCGAGCACGTTGCTGTTGACACCGGGCCGCTTCGCCGCCACCGAGAGGTCGGCCCCCGCCACGCCGTGGCCCCACCCGTGGGGGATGCTGACGACGCCGGGCATGATTGCATCCGTCACCTCGACCGTGACCGCAACCTCGCCGGTCCGGGAGCGGACGCAGGCCGTGCCGCCGTCGGCCACCCCGAGCCGGTCGGCGTCGTCGGGATGCAGATGGAGCGTGCAGCGCTCCTTACCCTTGACGAGCACGTCGAGGTTGTGCATCCACGAGTTGTTCGACCGGAGGTCACGCCGCCCGACGAGCACCATCTCGCCGTTGTGTCGCCGGGCGAGCGAGCTGCGCAGGCGGGCGACGTCCTCGACCATCGGTTCCGGGGCGAGCTCGATCTTGCCGCTCGGGGTGCGCAGCACCTCGGGGATGCGCGGCTGCAAGGGACCGAGGTCGATGCCGTGCGGCGCCTGCTCGAGCACCGCCAACGACAAGCCGGACGCGTCGGTGCCGAAGCCGTCGCCGTAAGGACCGCTGCGGAGCATGAGGTCGAGGATGCGCTCGGGCCCCCGGCGAGACGACAGCGCTGTGAGCAGCTCGTCGGCGTCTCGGCCCTCGACGTTGGAGCCCTTGCGCTGCACCGCCTTCTGCACGAGCCCCGCGACGACGGCGTCGTCGAGCGCAGCCGGGTCGGCGGCGGCGCCGTCGCCCGACACGATCCCGACGAGGCGCAGCAGGATCTCGGCCTCGGCCATCTCGCCCGGCTCGAGATCGACGACCGGCGGCGAGTAGTTCGCGACGTTGCGAACCGAGAAGTTGTACAAGGTGAGGGCGTAGCGGGCCCGCGCGAGCGTGCCTTCGGGCGGAAGGATCACGTTGGCATGACGCGTCGTCTCGTTGCGGTAGATGTCGACGCTCACCATGAAGTCGAGTGACGCCAGCGCACGGTCGAGGCGCCCGGCCCCGGGGGTGGAGAGCACGGGGTTTCCGGCGACCGTGATCATGCCCCGCACCTGACCCTCGCCGGGGGTCTCGATCTCCTCGGCCAGGCACACGACCGGCAGCTCGCCGAACATCTCGGGAAGGCCGCGTACCCGGCTGCGATGACGACCCAAGCGCGCGCCACGCCCGACGCCCGGCGTGCCAACCGTGTTCGCGCTCCCGGCCGCGGGCTTGGTGAACATCGCACCGCCGGGACGGTCGAGGTTGCCCGTGAGGGTGTTGGCCACGTCGACGAGCCAGCTGGCGAGGGTCCCGAACTCCTGCGTGCACGTGCCGATGCGCCCATAAACAGCAGCGCGAGACGCGGTGGCGAGCTCACGCGCCGTGCGTCTGATCGTCTGGGCGTCGATGCCACACACCGGCGCCACGGTTTCCGGGCTGAAGTCACGCGCGAGCCGCTCGACGTCCTCGACGCCGGCGACGTGGTCGACGACGGTCCCGAGCGAGACGAGCCCGTCATCGAACAGCGTGTGCACGAGGCCGAAGAGGAAATGAGCGTCGGTGCCGGGCCTGATGAACAGGTGCTCGTCGGCCTCGTCGGCGGTCTTGGATCGGCGGGGATCGACGACGACGAACTTGCCACCGCGGGCTCGCAGGGCACGAAGCCGACCTGGGTAGTCGGGGGCGGTCATGAGGCTGCCATTCGACGCGAACGGGTTGGCGCCGAGGATCAGCAGGTAGTCGGTGCGGTCGATGTCCGGGATCGGCATGCTCAGCGCCATGCCGAACATGAGTCCGGACGACACCTGCTTGGGCATCTGGTCGACGGTGCCGGCCGAGTACATGTTCTTGGTACCCACCGCCTGGATGAGCACCCGGCTGTAGAGCGTGCCGGCGAGGTTGTGCACGTTGGGGTTGCCCATGTACATGCCGACCGCGTCGCGGCCGTGTCGCTCGAAGATCGGCGTGAGACCCCGCTCCACCTCGGCGAAGGCGTCTTCCCACGACACCTCATGCCAGACATCGCCCTGTCGCACCTGCGGTCGACGCAGCCGATCGGGATCCGATTCGAGCTGCTTCAGCGCGGTGCCCTTCGGGCACAGAAAGCCGTGGCTGAACACGTCGTCGCGGTCGCCGCGCACGAGCTTGATGTCACTGCCTTCGAGGTGGAGCTCCAGGCCGCATGTCGCTTCGCAGAGCGGGCACGTCCGGTAGACGGTCCGGGTGTCGCCGTTCGTGGTCGTCATGCTGTGCAGGCTACGCGTGGGCCACCACCTTCGCTTCCTCACGCTCAACCTCTCGTTCGCCGACCGCGCCC
>JALZAA010000022.1 GCA_030948625.1 Actinomycetota bacterium | reverse complement strand
CGGCCCGCGGCGCCGCCGCGGCGGCAGGGCCGATCGTCGCGCTGCTCGGCGACCTGAGCCGGCGGCACGACGCCAACGGGCTACTCGGCGCGGCGGGGCGTGGCCTCGACGCCACGTGCGTGGGGCTGGACCACGACGACGCCGGCGACGCGCGCCCCCGACGCCGGCACCGTCGAGCGCCTGGCCGCCATGGTGCGCGACCACGCTCGCGGCCTCGTGGTCGCGGGCTGGGGTACCGGCGCGTCACCCGCGGCGGTCGACCGGTTCGCCGCCGCTGCGGGCTGGCCCGTCCTCGCCGATCCCATCTCGGGGTTGCGCCAGGGCGCCCTCGCCGTGTCGACGTACGAGGCGCTGCTCCGCACTCCCGGCTTCGCCGACCGCCACCGCCCGGACGTTGTGCTCCGTTTCGGCGCCCCGCCCACGAGCAAGCTGCTGAACGCGTGGCTCGGAGCCGACGTGCAGCAGGTGCTCGTCGACCCCGACGACGCGTGGCTCGACCCTGGGCGAAGCGCGAGCGAGCGCATCGCCGTCGATGACAGCGCGCTGCTCACCGCGCTCAGCGACGCGGTCACGCCCCACGCCCGGTCCTCGTCGACGTGGCTGGACACGTGGCGGGCAGCCGACAGCGCGGCGCGACGCGCGCTCGACGAGCTCATCGACGGATGGGAGACGCCCTTCGAAGGGCGCGTCGCACGCGATGTCGTCGACGCCGTCCCAGACGGCACCACGCTGATCGTGGCCTCGAGCATGCCCGTGCGCGACGTCGAGGCCTTCGCCCGACCGCGTGCCGGTGTGCGCTTCCTCGCCAATCGCGGTGTGAGCGGGATCGACGGCTTCGTCTCGACGGCCCTCGGCGCCGCCGCGTCGTCAGGGCCGATCGTCGCGCTGCTCGGCGACCTGAGCCTGCTGCACGACGCCAACGGGCTCCTCCGCGCGGCGGGGCGTGGCCTCGACGCCACGTTCGTGGTGCTGGACAACGACGGGGGAGGGATCTTCTCGTTCCTCCCCCAAGCCGAGTTGCCCGAGCACTTCGAGCTCGTGTTCGGCACGCCTCATGGTGTCGACCTGGCGGCGCTGGCTGCCGTGCACCACCTGCCCGCCGAGCGGGTCGAGAAGGCAGGGGATCTGCCCGCCGCGCTGCAAGCTGCCGTCACGGCGGGGGGTGTGCGTCTCGTGGTGGTGCCGACGGACCGCGTCGACAACGTCGCGCACCATAGAGACGCCTGGGCCGCGGTAGCCACCGCGCTCGACGCCCTCTGACGCGTTATCCGACTCGGATCTGTGTCTCCGGGGGTTCCGTGACGCTCCGGGCGTCGGTGTCGTACGACCAGATCTCGTACGCGCCGGCCCGCGGCTCGAACTTCCCGAACTTGTTCATGTGCGGGAACGTCGCCGACGCGCCCTGATAGTCGATCGTCTTCTTGGCGTCGAGGGCCGTCTTGCAGTCGGCGAACGTGTTGCACTTCACCTTGCCCCGGGTGTTCGATGCGAACACGTTCTTCATCTTCGCCGGGTCGTCGGACTTCGCCTTCTCGGCCGCGAGCGCGGTGAGCATCGCGCAGTCGTAGTAGTAGGACGAGAAGATCGGATCGATACCCGTGGCGGCGAACCGCTCGAGGAACGGGTGTTGGACGCCGGCGGGGGCGGCCGCCGGGGCGGTGCCCTTGATCCCGGCGACGACGCCCGGGTTGTTCGGGTCGACGAGGCCCCCGAACCGGTTGTTGCGCATGCCGTCGGCGGTGTACAGGGGGACCTGCTGCGGACCGAGGCCCTGGCCGATCATGGTCCGGACGACGTCCGCGCCGTCGGTCTCGAAGGCGATGACCACGGTGGCGTCGGGCTTCGCTCGCGAGAGCTTCTGCACGGCGGCGTCGAAGCTCTGCGCGTCGGGATCGAAGTTGACGTCGGCGACGACCTTCGCCCCACCCTTGGCGACGGCGGCCTTCACTTCCTTGGCGAGACCGACGCCATAGGTGTCACGGCGGGCGATGATCGCCACGCGCTTGCGCTTGTCCCGGAGCAGGAGCTTGGCGAGCGCGGGGCCCTGGAGGGTGTCGGGAGGAGCGGTCCGGAAGTAGTAGCCACCGGAGTTGAGTTTCGACAACTCCGCCGAGGTGTTGGATCCCGAGCAGTCCAGGACCTTGGCGGCGCGGACCTGGTCGATGATGCCGATCGTCGTCCCCGACGTCGCCGGCCCCATGATGGCGTCGACGCTGCCGCCCTCGAGCAGCTGCTTGATCGAGGCGATTGCAACATCCGGGTTGCTGCCGTCGTCGGCCAGGGCGTAGCCGACCGGCTGGCCCAGCACGCCGCCGGCGGCGTTCATCTCCTCGATCGCGAGGGTCACCGGCGCCGTGAAGGACGGCAGGAGGTTGTTGAGCTGCCCGGTCTGGGGGGCCAGCTGGCCGATCGTGAGGGTGCCGTTCCCGATCCCGGTGGGCTGGGGGTCTCCGGCCCCGGCGGTGCCGGCGGTGCCGGTCTGCACGGCCGCAGCCAGGCCGATCACGACGAGGAGCACCGTGAGCCTGCGTGTCCGAGACGTGCGCATATGGAGTCACTCCCAAGGTTCGGCGCCCGAGCGGACGGCGCCCGAGCTTAGAAAGAATCCCCCGGCACGGGACGCCGCGGGCCGGCCGTGCGCCTACGGCGACACCAGTGCCTGGAGCATGGGCTCCAGCTTTGCCTGGGTCTCGGCCCATTCGGCGTCGGGATCGGAGCCGGCCACGATGCCCGCTCCGGCGACGAGGCGAGCCTTCCGGCCCTCGATCTCGGCGCACCGAAGGGCGACTCCCCATGCGCCGTCACCGCGGCCGTCCACCCATCCGACGGGCCCTGCGTAGCGGTGACGGTCGAAGGGCTCCAGGTCGCGCAGCATCGCCAGCGCGACCTCGCGGGGCTCACCCCCGACGGCCGGAGTGGGGTGCAGCGCGCACGCGAGCTCCAGCGCCGACATCGCCGGCGTCGCCGGCGTCGAACGGTCGATTCGCCCGGTGATCGTGGTCGCCAGGTGGCTCATGGTCGCGAGCCGCGCCACCTGCGGGCCGGTCACCGTCGTGACGTCGACGCCGGCGCCTCGTAGGCCCTCCACCACCGCGTCGACGACGAGCCGGTGCTCCCACCCGTCCTTCGCGGAGGCGGCGAGGGCGGCCTCGGCTGCTGCATCCGCCGGGCCTGTCGCGCCCCGGGCGATCGTGCCGGCCATCGGACGCGACACCACGGTCGGGCCCCGCCGCTGCACGAGGAGCTCGGGCGTCGCGCCGACCAGCCCGTCCGCCGCGAAGACGAAACATCCACCCTGGGTGCGTCGCAATCGCCTGATCACGGCCCGGGTGTCGAATGGCGCGTCGGAGCTGACGACGACCTCACGCGCGAGCACCGCCTTGGCGAGCGTTCCCGCGGCGACGGCGTCGAGGAGCGTGCGTACCTGCGCCCGCCACGAGGCGCGGTCGACGCGGCTTTCCACGGTGAACCGGGTGGCGGTGGGCGGCTGCGGCGCTCGCACCGGGAGCGGCGTCCCGATCTCGGTGCACCATGCACGGCCGTCCGTGTCGACGCCGACGACGCGAGCCGGGATGACGAGCTCTCCCGTCGCCGCGGCGTCGAACGGCAGGGCGCCGACCGCGAGCGCGCCCGTGCCGGGGCGCGTGATGGGATCGTCGACGTCGATGCGGGCCAGCACGGCGCGGGCGTCGGCGGCGGCGACACGAGCTGCGACGCCAGCGGTGACGAAGCCGGTTCCGTCCTCGAGCCAGGCGAAGCCGTCGGGGTCGAGCTCGTCGACGAGATCGGCGGGCCGGTCGATCTCCCGCGTGCGGGCGACGAGGGCAGAGCTCTGACCGGCGGCGAGCGACGTCGCGGTCATGAGCGCGTCCCCGTGATGAGCTGGACGGCACCGGCCATGAACGTCTGCCGTTGCACTGCGGTGAAGCCTGCGGCGGTGACCATCGCGACGAGATCGGGCGCCGGCGGCAGGTACGCGCTTGAGCGCGGGAGGTAGGTGTACGCGTCGGGATCGTGCGACAGCCGCGCGCCCACGAACGGGACGATCCTCCGGAACCAGACGTGGTGACCCGCGCGAAGCAGCGCGCTCGACGGCTCCGCGGTCTCCAACGCGGCGACGCGCCCGCCGGTGCGCACCGCGCGGGCGCATTCGCGGAAGAACTGGTCGAGGTCGACGAGGTTTCGGAGCGCGAATCCGCTCACGACCCCGTCGACGGCGCCGTTCGCGACGGGCAACCGCAATGCGTCCGCGCGCGCGAGCGGCGCGGGGGTGTGCGCGGCGGCGAGCATCCCGGCGGAGAAATCCAGCCCGACGGCACGGTACCCGGCCGCTGCGAGCGTGTCGCAGAGGTCGCCGGTGCCGCAGGCGACGTCGAGCACGGTCGCGCCGGACTGGAGGCCGAGCGCCGCCACCGCGTGCCGTCGCCAGCGCCGATCTTGTCCGAGCGAGATCACCCGGTTGAGCCGGTCGTACTGCGGCGCGATGCGGTCGAACATCGCCTCGACCGCCTGGTGCTTGTCGTCACCCTCGGGAAGAGCAGCGTCGAGAGGGCGCGTCTCCGGGGCTCGCGCCGGCGCGCCCGTCACGGCCGGACCGCCTCGAGACGCTTCGCCTCTGCGTTCGCCGCTGCCAGCTCTGCAGGCTCGCCGACGGCTTCGAGGTGCTCTTGCGCGACCTCGAGCAGCACCCGCTCGAAGTGGTGGGCCACGAGCGACGTCACCGCGGGGAGGAGGACCCGGAACGCGTCGACGAGGCGCTCGGCCCGTTCGTCGTCCGGCAGGTCGGCGGCGCGCAGCGGCTCGCGCACGTGGGCATCGAACATCGCCACGGCCCCTTCGGCGATCTCGCGGGTCTCGGCGTGATGGCGCCGAGCGAGCGCGAGCAGGTCGGGCATCGGCAGGCCGGTCTCGAGGAGCCGAAGCCCGGCGGCGACGATCTCCACGTCCGCGCTCGTGAAGCGGGCGTCCCCCTCGTGGCGGCGGGGGACCATCAGGCCTTCCCGCACCACCGAGTCGATGAGCGCCTCCGGAACGCCCGACCTTGCCGCGAGCACCTCGAGTGTGAGGAACTCCTCAGCGCCGGGGCCGCCGTCCTCGCGGGCGCCGGTGACGGCCGCGGCCAGCGGCTCGTCGGCTCGGTCGAGCTCGCCGCTGACGATGCGGCGGATGATCGCGAGCGAGAAGCCCCGCTGCTGCAGGTCGCGGATCTGGGCCAGGCGGTCGACGTGCTCGGGCCCGTACCAGGCGATGCGGCCGCGCCGCTCGGGCGCCGGGAGCAGCCTGCGCTTCTGGTAGAAGCGGATCGTGTCGACGGAGACGTCGGCTCGGGCTGCCAGCTCCTCGACCCTGAGGCCGGTCGGCTCCATGAGCCCCGATTCTAGGAGTAATCGCTCCCGAAGTCAGGATCGGCGGACGGCGCTGGTCCGCCAGGATCCGGAGGGCTCAGGTGCCGGTCCAGTTCGGCGTGCGCTTCTCCGCAAAGGCCGTCGCGCCTTCGATCGCGTCGTTGCTCCGGCCCGCTTCGCCGGCCAGCTCGCCGCTGCGCCGCCACGCGTCCTGCTCGGACAGATCGCCCGCCTCGCGGACCATTCGCAGCGAGTTGCGCACCGAGATCGGCGCGTTCTCGGCGATGCGCCCCGCGAGGGCGAGCGCCTCGTCCAGGACCTGTTCGCGAGGCACCACCCGGTTGACGAGCCCGAGTGCGTGCGCCCGATCGGCATCGATCGTGTCGCCCGTGATCGCAATCTCGGTGGCCAAAGCGAGTGGGACGCGCTTCGGGAGCCGGAGCAATCCGCCGGCGGCGGCGAAGAGCCCGCGCTTCACCTCCGGGAGGCCGAAGACGGCGTCGTCGGCCGCCACGACGAGGTCGCACGAGAGCACGATCTCGAAGCCTCCCGCGAGGGCGGGCCCGTTCACCGCCGCGATGAGCGGCTTGGCGAACTTGCGTTGCGTGATCCCGCCGAACCCGCCCCGCTTGGTCATCAACTCGACGCCGCGGCCGGCGGCGATCGCCTTGAGGTCCGCCCCCGCAGAGAACACGGGCCCCCGGCCGGTGACGACGACGGCCCACACCTCGTCGTCGGCTTCGAGGTCGTCGAGCGCGGCCTCGATCGCCTGCGCGACCTCGCCGTTGACGGCGTTGCGGGCCTCGGGTCGGGCGATCGCGAGGATCTCGACCCGGCCTCGCCGCTCACGCTCCACGACCATGC
>JALZAA010000444.1 GCA_030948625.1 Actinomycetota bacterium | reverse complement strand
GCTCGGCGCAGAGCAGGCCTTGGACGAGGTTCCCGGTGTACGCGAGCGACCGGCGGTTCGTGCCCGGGCCGGGTATGGGGAACATGCCGCGGCGCACGGTGGAGAAGAACCGCGTCTGGCGAGCAGGTTGGAACGGGCCGTAGAACCATGGCGCGCGCACGATGACCGCCGGCACGTCGCCGCGGTCGTGGCTCCGCTGGACAAGCTGCTCTGCTTCCATCTTCGACTGCCCGTACGCCAGATACGGGTTGTACCGCGACTCCTCGGTGAAGCGCTCGTCGGGCGTCGCGTTGGCGCCGAAGGGCGAGTTCGACGACACGTGGACGAAGCGCGTGATGCCGCCTCGCCGGGCGCGGTCGAGCACGAGCTGCGTGCCGCCGACGTTGACGTCGAAGAGATCCCGCGTGTGCCGCTCGGGGTGGATGACCCCTGCGGCATGGAAGACGGAGGCCTTGCCGACGCCGTCGAACAACCGGTCGACCGTCGCCGGGTCACGGACGTCGCCGGCAACCGTCTCCACGGACGGCCCCACCACCTCGAGCAACGGCGCCTCGTCCGCGCCGTGCACCAGGCAGCGGACGCGCTCGCGCTCTGCCGAGAGCGCCCGGACCAGGTTCTGGCCGAGCCAGCCCGCCGCCCCCGTCACCACGGCCGTCGACGCAGCCTGCGAATTGGAGGTCACTGCATCTGCTTAGTCGAACGCTCTCGTCACACGACAAAGATGAACGTGGCGTCCTTGCCGGAGGCGGAGTCGCGGACGTCCATGAGGAGCTCGGGCTGGAAGATCGAATCCTGCGCGTTGCGGGGCTCGCCCGGAAAGTACAGCTGGGTGGTCAGGATGCGCCCGCCGGATGGCTGCACCTTGAAGTGGAAGTGCCGCGTCCGTCCCGGATAGTTGCCGGGCACGACGGTCTCGAGACGATACGCGCCCTTCTCGTCGGTGAAGAAATGCCCGCGGAGGCGGTAGCCGTCGTTGTCGTAGTTCCCGTCGGGATCGGCGTGCCACACGTCGAGCAGCGCCCGCGTCACCGGCTGGCAGGCGGTCGTCAGGACGGAGCCGGTGAGCACGATCTTGGTGCCCTTGCCGACGTCAGCGACGAAGTTCGACTTCTCGGGTGAGCTGGGCTCGAAGAACGGCCCCTCGGTCTGGGCCCGCGTCGCCTCGGCATGGTCGCCGCACGCCGGCGTCGGGGGGAGGCTGCCCGCAGTACCGGTGCTCGGCGACGCGGCTGTCGCGCCGGGCCGGCGTGTCGTGCGGTCGCCGCCACCGGAGCTGCAGGCCGCGACGACCGCGGGCACACCGATCGCGAGGCCGCCGAGCAGGAGCGTGCGGCGGGAGAGAAGCGAATCCTCCGGGCGGTCCATGACTGCCCCAGGGTGCCACCTCGGCGGCGTGCCCGGCGTCCGGGCCCTCCCGGCCCTCGCGCTATGCGGATGCCGGGTTCGGCACGGGGAATCGCAGGAGCGAAGCGACGACGTGCTGGGACAACGGCGTCTCGGTGTAGACGTGCTCGACGCGGCCGCTCGTGTCGACGACGAGCGCGGCCATCTCGTCGATGACGTCGGGCGTCTTGCGGGTGCGCTCCCCGTCGACCGGGCACTCCTCTCCTTCGAGACCCAGCCATCCGCAGCTGTCGCACACCCGACCCGGCGCTTGGACATCGTCGTCGACGAGGAGGACCTGGATCGCGTGCTCATTGGCCGCCATGAGGCACCACTCGAGCCCGGCGGCGGCGAAGCCCCCCGCCGCCACGCGTTCGAGCGCCTCGTCGACGAGCCGCCGCTCCTCGTCGCGTTCGTAGGCCTCGACGACCTCGTCGGCGCGCTCGCGCACCTGCCCTGGTGACATCGTGCTCGGGTCGACGACGAAAGTGCCCGCGACACGCGGCTGCAGATGATGAGGCAGGAACGGCAGGAACTCGGCGATCGTCTCATGGTGGCCCCCGACGATGAGCAACTCCGCGCCCGTCCGACCCATCAACTCGTCGATCTTGTCGGCAGTCTTCCGGAAGTGGCGGCGGGCGAGGAGCTGCGCCTTGTCCTGCACGGCCTGCTCCTTGTATCCCTGCCAACCTCCCGCGTAGTCGGGGCTGCGCAGGGCCCGGTCGCGCAGCTTCTCCGCGTCTTCGAGCTCGCGCATGTAGAACTCGTACAGCCACGCCTTCTCGCGCTCGACGACGGCAACGCAGTACCGGTGCGACTCGTCCAGAACCGCGAGCAGGGGTCGGACGTAGGGCGTCTCGTCCACCTCCGTCCGGTCACGCACGAGCCGCGGCAGCACGAGCTCCTCGTACAACCCCTCCTGCTTGCACGCGAAGACGGCGACGCCGTGCCCGTGGATCTCGCGAGCGCGGTCTTTCAGCTCGAGAACACGGTCGACGTCGTGACGCAGCGACTCTCGGCCGTAGTGCGTGAGCCCGTCGGACTCGGCGAGCTCGCGCACGGGCTTGAGGAGCGAGTGGAGGCGCGACTCGACGCCGCGGACCTCGTCGGGGTCGGGTGGGATGCCCATGTACACGGATAGGACGGGCGCCTCCGGCGACCGGAAGTGCAAGAGCCGGTCGACGACACCAGGGTCGATCACGGTTCGTCAGTCCGGCGGCGGCAGGGCCGGCCGGGGATGCAGCGTGACGATGGTGTTGGTGCCGTCGGCGTCGACGACGTCGAACGCCCGCACGGCGTTCGGCTGCGGCGGGTCGGCGAGGATCGACGCCGGGTGCTGGATGATGTGACGGAGCACGACGGGGAAGCGGCCTTCCTTGCCGCCGACGCCGACGATCACAGCGTCGTCCTTGTCGTCGTACATGAGGTAGGTGAAGGGCATCTTCTCGGCCTCGAACTGGTCGCCGTAGTCCAACCCGACGATTTCGATCGTCACGGCGTCACCTTCGTGGTCCTTCGTCACCAGCTCGAAGAACTCCCGCCACTCGGCGCGCGCTGGCTCGTACCGGTCGTTCGCCATCCGATCACTTCCTCTGGGTCGAGGTCGCGATCCCCTCGGAATCGCGGCCAGTCCTAAGCCTTACCCTGCGGGCCGCCGTCATCACCTCCCGCGATCGCGTAGGTCTCCTCAGAACCGGGTCTTGCGGCCCCGTGAGCGGGGCAAGACTGGGGTGATGGCCGACGGTGATCAGGACGCCACCAGAACCGCGGTGCTCTTCGATCTCGACGGCACACTGATCGACAGCGTGTACCAGCACGTGCTGGCGTGGCGTGAGGCCCTCGAGGCAGAGGGCATCGATCTGCCGGTGTGGAGCATTCACCGGAAGGTCGGGATGAGCGGAGGCCTGTTCGCGCGGGCGCTGCTGCGCGCGACGGGGGACGCGATCGACGCCGCCCAAGCGGAGCGTCTCCAGCAGCTGCACGAGCAGGCGTACCTGCGTTATGCGCCTGGCGTCCGGCCTCTGCCCGGCTCTCCCGAGCTGCTCGCTGCCCTGACCGCGCTTCGGGTGCCCTGGGCGATCGCGACCAGCGGCCGGCAACCGGCGGCTGCGGCCGGGCTCCGCATGCTGGGTCTCGACGACGAAGTACCGCTGATCACGCGCGATCTCGTGCGGCACGCGAAACCCGATCCCGACCTTTTCGTCGCGGCAGCCAACGCGCTGGCGGTGCGTATCGACGATTGCATCGTCGTCGGGGACAGCGTGTGGGACCTGCTCGCGGCCCGGCGGGCACGTGCCCTCGGCGTCGGATTGCTCTCCGGCGGATACGGAGAGGACGAGTTAGTGCGGGCGGGCGCGTTCCGTGTCTACGAGGACCCGGCTAACCTGCTCGACCACCTCGACGAGATCGGGGTACGCGATCTGCCGTAAGCGGGCAATCGCTCGAGCGTCAGGAATGCTCGGCGAGGAGCTCGAGCAACTCGGCCGCGCCGCGGTTGGTCTCGCCTGCTGACGCCTGAACAGCGGGCGTGTCCCGCAGGACGTCGATGCGCGCCTCGGCCAGGAGCTCTTCGTCGCCATCACACCACTCGGCGAGCGACGCCATCGCGTCGACCGCGCGATGGGGATGCTCCTGCACGTCGGCAGCCAGGTACTCCGCGAGCGACGCAATGACTCGCGCCCGCTCGCGGCGACCTTCGCGCAAGGTCCGCACCGCTTCTGCCCTCTCGAAACCGGACTCCATCTGTGTATGCATCACTCCGCCTCTTGCGTTGCTCTTTGACCCTTTCGCGTCTGCCCGAGGCCGGCGACCGGAAAACCCCTGGTCACGGGATCGCGTCGGCGCGACCTGGCGTGCTAGCGGGCGATCTCGAACCAGACGACCTTGTGGTCGTCATGCAGGTCCGCACCCCAGTCCGTTGAAAGCCGGTCGACCACGGCAAGCCCGCGGCCCTTGAGCTGGTTGGGTGTCAAGGTTCCCATGACCGGCTCCCCGGGGCCCTCGTCTTCGACCTCGATGCGCACCCAGTGCGAGTCAACGTGCACCGTCATACGCACCCCGCTTCGGGCGTGGACCGCAGCGTTGGTCAC
>JALZAA010000426.1 GCA_030948625.1 Actinomycetota bacterium | reverse complement strand
TCGGCGTGCGAGAGATCGGGTGACGGCTCCAGTCGCAGCCACGCGAGCGGCGCGTCGGGCGTGGCGCGATCGCCCGCGCCGGTGAGCTCGCCCTCAGCGGCGCCGCGCTCCTCGTCGGTGAGGTATTGCCAGGTGATCGAGTGAAAGACCACGGTGGCGCGGCCGGCGACGGGCTCATGGAGCTGCCGGGCGAGCCACGCCGGGATCTCGGCGCGGTCGATCGTCACCGGGACCTCGCGCGCCACATCGAGCGCGGCGCGCAGCACGGCAAAGCGTTCCGTCTGGCCGGGCCACACGTACGAGAGGAGGGTCAGCCGCCCCGCCTCGGTGCCGGCGTCGATGGGGTCGCGGTCGCATCCGCGGCGTTGGGCGATCGTGAGGCGCGTGTCGAACGACGGCCGGCCCCCATCCCAGAGCTCGGTGAACCGGACGGGCGACGCCGGATCGCCGTACGAAGCGCCGTCCGACTCGTACCAATAACGGTCGAAGCGCAGATTCAGCCCCGCGCTACTGCCGATCTCGAGCACGCGCAGCGGCAACTGCGTCTCCCGCGCGACGAGCAGGAAGCCGCCGACCATCGATGCCGACCGACCGACCTCGTTGGTCTGGGGCGGACGGGTCAGCGCGTCGCGTATCGCGTCGCCATGCGCGTCGAGCGCGTCGACAACCGCCGGCCACGCCCGGCCCGCGTCCCCGTCACCGCCGACGGACGGGAAGCGCGCCGCGAGCTCGGGCGCGCTGCCCGCCAGCACGAGCCGATGGATGCCGCCGAGGAGGCGCAGGGGCACGGCGTCCTCGTAGGTCGAGTCGAGGCGATCGGTCAGGAAGCGCGCCACCGGGCCGTCGGAGGCGACGTCGCCCGCCATGTTGTCGAGCAGCGCGCCGTAGAACGGGGAGCCCATGGAGTTGCACGCCATCTCGTAGATGCGAATGACGCCGACAAGCCCGGGATCGGCCACAACGCCGCACCGTACCGGGATAGCGTGCGCGCCTCATGACGTCTCCATCACCGACGGCGCAGCGCAGTGTGCTCGTGACCGGCGGCGCGAGCGGCATGGGCCGGGCGACGGCCCTCCTCCTCGCCCGAGACGGCGTGGCGGTGACGGTGGTCGACCGCGCCGCAGACGTCGCCAACGACGTCGCCCGCGAGATCACCTCCTCGAGCGGCACTGCGCTCGCCGCGCCGGGCGACGTCGGCGACGAAAAGGAGGTCGCGGCGGCGGTGGCGAGCGCTGTCGATGCCTTCGGTGGGCTCGACGGCGTCGTCACGAGCGCGGGCGTGTTCCACGCGAACGATCTCCGGCCGCTCGGTGATGTCGACCTGGACGACTTCCTGTTCGTCCTGCGCGTGAACCTGGCCGGCACGTTCCTCGCGATCAAGCACGCCATTCCCCACCTGGTCGCACGGCGGGGCGCGATCGTCACGATCGCGTCGACCGCCGCGCTCAAGGGCCACGGCTACGGCTCCGGCTACACGGCCAGCAAGGGTGGCGTGGCCGCGCTCACACGGCTCGCGGCGGTGCAATACGGCCCGCAGGGAGTCCGCGTCAACTGCATCTGCCCGGGTGGCGTCGACACGCCGATGACTGCAGGCGCATGGAACACCCCCGCGGCGCAGGAGAACATCCGCCGCAACGTGCCGTTACAGCGGGTCGCTCAGCCCGAGGAGATCGCATCGGTGGCGGCATTTCTCCTCTCGAACGCCGCCGCGGACCTCACCGGTCAAACCATCGCCGTCGACGGCGGTTCGACGATCGCCTGAGCGAGCCGCACCTGAACGTGCATTCAGGTTGCTTCAGCGACCATTCAGCACCGGTTCTTCAAAGTGGGAGACGCATCGGGCCACTCGGGCCCGGCACAGGGAAGAAGGAGAGTCCCCCACCATGCCCCTCTCACGAACCAAGCGGCTGATCGCCGTAGGTGCAACCGCAGTCGCCGCCACCGTCGGCGTCGGTGGCCTCGTCGGTTTCGCCAACGCGGACTCGCCGAAGCAGCCGGCCTCGTCCCAGGCCGCCGACCAGACCGGCGACCAGACCCAGGACCCGAGCTACAAGGCGTCGGTGACCGCACCGGAGCAGAACGGCCAGAACGAGGCCGACCAGTCTGCGGCCCTGCAGTCGCTGGCGAAGATCAGCCCCGACCAAGCCCGCGACGCGGCGCTGGCGGCGGTGCCTGGAACGGCCGACAAGGTCGAGCTCGACAACGAGAACGGCAATGTCGTGTACAGCGTCACCATCACTGACGCCTCCGGAGCGAAGACCGACGTCAAGGTCGACGCCGGGAACGGCTCCGTGCTCCACAAGGACAGCGGCGACGCTAACGAGCCCGCCGGTGCCGAGACACCCAACGGTCAGGAAGCGCCTGAGACCCAGCCCGGCGTCTGACTAACCACGCACCA
>JALZAA010000436.1 GCA_030948625.1 Actinomycetota bacterium | reverse complement strand
GCCGGAAGAATCGCAGCCCCACGAAGCCTCGATCTCGCATTGGCCAGCAACTCCCGGCGCTAGCTATCGGTCGTCGAGCCGTTGGTGTTGGCGATGACTCGAGCGGCGCCGTTGACGATCCGTCCCTTGAGGGATGACACTGCGCTGGGGCGACCCAGCAAGTCGCATCGAACGGGCGAACTCGAGGTTGAGCAGGGAGGAACGGGATGGCTGAAGCACAGAGCGTGCAGAACCTGCGCAAGGGCTACAAGGCTTTCGCCGAGGCAGACATGGAAGCCCTCGCCGAAGTCATTCCCGAAGACGCCGTGTGGCACATCCCGGGCAACAGCACACTCGCCGGCGACTACAACGGCCGCGACGCCATCTTTGGTTACTTCGCCAAGCTGACCGAGGTCACAGGGGGAGCGTTCAAGGCGGAACTTGTGCACGTATTGGGTGACGACAAGTTCGCGATCGCGCTCCAGCGCAGCACGGCGACCGTCAAGGGCCAGACGTACAACGGAACCGACGTGCTCGTCGACCGAATCGAAAACGGTGCCGCCGTGGAGACGTGGGTCTACGTGGAAGACCAGGCTCGCTTCGACGCATTGCTCTCGTAACTGACAAGCCGGAGGCCCAGAGTTCTGAGGCGCCTACCTGCAGGCGCGAGGGCCGCTCAACTCCGCTCTGACCGGCACCGGAACAGTGGAAAACCGGTAACCCCGAACTCTCAGCGGGCTGGGTCGACCTCGGTCAGCCCTCGCCTCCGTACTCTTCTCCATTCTCGGCCTGCCCCGTGGCAATGACCCGGCCGTGCGCCGCACGATACGCGAGGTAGTCGTTTTGCAGTTCGAGGGCTTGACACGCATCGCCCTGGTCGCACGTTCCGACACCATCCTCGGACTCGACCAGCAGACCATCGCACAAGACCGTCACGCAATGGATCTTACGGCCAGTATGGCGCGGCGACCCGGTTGAATCGGCTCGGAACACTGACGTACCCGGGGACCGCGCGCACGACTGGGATTAGGCCATCGCCACCGAGCGCGTCGTAGGTCTTGTTGTAGTTGCCGAGCAGGGTGACGTAGATCGAGAACCCGATGGAGGCCGCCAATCCGACGATCACCGCCGCGACCGCCCCGGGGCGCAGTGCTGCAAGGGGCCGCGGGTCGTCTGATCGACGCCCTGCCGGGTATTCTCATTGGTGATGAGCGCGATCGTCTGGGTGATCGTGGCGGCCGTTCTGATCATCGTCTTGGTCTTGGTCGTGGTCTTCGTCCGGCGCCGCCGACGTGGCGGCGGCGTGATCGCGACGAGGGACAAGGAATGAAGCTTTTGGTTACGGCCTCGGAGATCACCGGCCTGCCGGTGGTCACGGTTACCGGTGGCGAAGATGTCGCCGAGGTGCGAGACGTGATCTACAGCCCAGAACGGGGCAGTCTCGTCGGCTTGACCCTCAATAAGCGCGGATTCCTCCGCGGACGCAGACGCCAGGTGTTGCCTGATGAGCTGATCCATGCCATCGGCAAGGACGCCGTCATGGTGCGCGACGATTCCGCGTTGGTGGAGCCTGGGAAGGCACCGCGCGAGGTGGGGAAGCCGGCCACCGAGCGCAACGTCCTCGGTGACGACGTTCTCACCGAGGGGGGTGTGAGCCTGGGCAAAGTTCGCGATCTTGTCTTGGTCGTGGGGAGCAAGGGCGAGGTGGTCGGGTACGAGATCGATAAGGCCGAAGGCACCGCCTACATCCCGCTGCCAGCCCAGCTCTCGGTGTCGGGATCGGCTCTGGTTGTCCCCTCGGCGACGCAGGAATTTGTGCGCGACGACTTGGTCGGCCTCGGGGCGGCAGTCGACGAGTTCCGTGAGCGACTGGGAATGTCGTGACCGATTCGTTCAAGAACGCGCACGGCCGCAAAGTGGTGAGCCGAACGACGGCCGAGGCGTTGGGGGAGCTCAGTCACATGGTCGTCGACACCTCACGTCGCCACGTCTCTGCCATCGTCGTCAACAAGGGCAAGAAGCACGCCTTCCTCGTCGACTGGGAGCACGTCAGCGGTTTCGGACCGGACGCCGTGATGGTTGAGTCCGAAGACACCTTGCGGCCGCCGGCTGATGATCAGGAGCAGGAAGCTGCCGGCGGCAAGCTGGAACTCGTCGGTAAGCGCGCGCTGAGCGAGAGAGGAAACGAGCTTGGGCCTATCGCCGATGTGGAGTTCGACCCCGATAGCGGCAACATCGGCTCCGTCCTAGTCGGCGAGGAGCGGATCCCCGCTACCGATCTTCTAGGCGTTGGCTCCTACGCGGCGGTTCTTGCCGGCTCTGACGACGACCGGTAACAGCAGCGTCCCGGCTTCTATCGGATCTAAGCAGGAGAACGCCGGCGCGCTACTCGAGGAAGATGACAACTTCGGGGACCTCGCTCCCGCGGTAGGGGTACCGGTAGGCGTGGCCTCCGTCGTCAGTGGGACCCGAACCCCTTCCTGACTGCAGCTATCTCACCAACACGCTTCATGACTCTCGGGTCTGGAAACCGACGGTCGCGACTCCCCGGCCTTCGACAGGGGCTCGCCTTGCAGCCAGTCATCGCTGCTCGAAACCAAGCGCCGAAACCTTCGCGCTACGAAGTGTGAGGTCATCGAGCCTCTGACGGGACCTGGGGCGGTTTACGATCCGCCGAGGGTGTTCGGCAGCCACGTCGGGTGGGTGAGCACGAGTGCGGACCAGGCGAGGAGCGCCACGCCCACGACCGGTGTGAGGCGCGTGCCGCGTCGGCCGATCTTCTCGTACACCATCACCGCCGCGAGCACACCCATCCAGGCAGGGTTTGCGATGCCCGCGGCTCTCGCCGACGTTGCCGTTTAACGCGTTACCACGTAGATAACGATCCCAAGGATGACGGCGGCGAACGCAACGAGCCTGGCGTGTGAACGCAGCCAGTGTCGAACAACGACGTACTTCAGTGAGTGCACGGACCCTCCCGGAGTCGCCCACGCGCTAGACGGTCTCACAAGATCCGGAGCCGTCACAACACGCACACCGAAGGTACATTTACGCGCACGACGGCAGCCGCGCGACAGGGGCTCGGCTCGACAACGCGCGCCAGCCTCAGCACGAGCATCAGCAGATCGGTGTGACGCGTCGAGAACCATGGGTCATCTACCTAGCGCGAGCATGCTTCGGACCCAGCCTTCGATGGCAGATGTCATGGTGATGATGAATTCCTGCCGATGCGAGCTGAATACAGCGTCGCGTATTCGCCATCGAGTTCCCACGCTTCCCGTCGGTGGTGGGTGAGCGACGCTGGCGACGTGTAGAAAGGATGGAACACCCTCGGTAATCGCCAGACGCTGGGGGTCTCGCCGAGTTTCGTGAGCTGAAGGTTCGAGTTCCACCGGAAGATCCCGGCACCTGCCAAGCCGGGAACGAGCGTGCTCTCCCTGGCCGCCACATACAGCGTGTTATGTCGGCGGTAGCGAGAGGAGTCTCGCCCACGGACGTGAGGATGCTGATCAGCCCATCCGGGGATCTCGTCATGACGAACGGCCAGTACCTGCCCGATCTCGAGCCAGCCGAAGATCAGCTGAACACGCTCGCGCCGCGCTCGATACCTCAACCTGCCCGCGATCTCATGAACGGGTCAGAACCCCCGAAGAACAAGAACACGTCACCGCGGCCCACCCGCTGCCGCGACAGATGTGTCTGCGAGGCGCCGACCTGGCCGAAGAGGGGACGCCATCCCGCCTTACGCGGTAACGCATCAGCATGCAGGTCAGGATCGAGGTGCACACCCGGGTTGTCTCGCACGTCGAGCCACAGGTCCGAACCGATCGGCCCGGGATTACGAATTCGCTCGACGCCTAAGCGAATCAGAAGATCCCGATAGCTCTCGCCCGTCGGCGCGACGCATTGCGAGTATCGGAGGGCTCCGCCCGCTTCGGGAATCGGCAGTGACACAATGGCGCCGCTCGGCAAGATCGGACTGGGCCGCCCGCCGTACCCCGAATCGAAACCCTTGCGACTAAGGATCAGCCGCCGCTGTTGAGGTGACCCGCCGCTACTTCCATGGGCGTGCGCCATGGGAGCTCGACGCTACTTATAAGTCTGTAGACCTTCAAGTAGCAGCCGGTCAGGTTGCTTCCCCATGCAAGGCGACCTGCAGCGGACCTTCGGGCGCAATCTGCGCGCTCACCGGGAGGCGCTTGGACTGTCGCAGGAAGCCTTCGCGGTCCACCTCGGCGTCCATCGCACGTACCTCGGTGGCGTCGAGCGCGGAGAGCGGAACCTGACACTCAAGTCCGTGGAACGGATCGCCGACCGCCTCAATCTGGACCCGCTCGAACTGATAGTGAAGCGATCACCGCGCGGGTCGCGGAGTCGACGTGCGAGGTCGTGAGGTCGAACTAACGCATCGCTCTTAGGCACTCTGAACCGCCCCGGGTTTTATAGAGGCTGTGGTTCTTTAGTCCCGGCGGTCGCGGC
>JALZAA010000393.1 GCA_030948625.1 Actinomycetota bacterium | reverse complement strand
GTGTGGTACAGGTCGCGCGGGATGGGGTTGATCTTCGTCTCGGGCGCCCCCGTGTCGCCTCCCCCTTCGGCCTGGAGCAGTGCGGCGAAGCCATCGACCTGATCGGGGTGGTTTTCGAGGAGCCAGGTGCCGTAGTGCTGGAACCCGCGGCCCACGATCGTCGGCGCGTGCATCGCCAGCTCGGCGTGGTCGAAACCCCGCAACGGGCCGGTTGATCCCTCGCTCGCCATCGCGTTCTCGGGGTACGTGAACATCGGGTCGAAGCCGGGATCGAAGTGCGCCTTGCCGAGCAACGCGGTGCGGTAGCCGCCATGTTCGGCGAGATGCGCCGCGACGCTCGGTGCGTCATGCGGGAGCTGCACGCCGTTCGCGATCACGCCGTGCGTGCGCACGTACTGCCCGGTGAGCATGGTCGAGCGCGCGGGCATGCACACGGTGTTCTGGTTGTACGCACGCCGGTAGTTGACCCCTTCGGCGGCGAGACGATCGGCAACGGGCGTGCGCGCGATCTCGTTGCCGTTGCACCCCAGCGCGTCGTACCGCTGCTGGTCCGTCGTGATGAAGAGAATCTTGCGTCCCATGGCCGCAGCTTACGGATGAGCGAGGGGCGTAGTCTCCTGACAGAGCGACATAGGGGGCAGAACTGACATACGACCTCGTGATCCGAGACGGGACGGTGGTCGACGGCACGGGACGGCCGGCATTCCGCGGCGAAGTAGCCGTCACCAGCGACCGGATCGCTGCGGTCGGCGACGTCGACGGCGACGCGGCGCAGACGATCGAGGCCGACGGGCGCATCGTGAGCCCCGGGTTCGTCGACGTCCACACCCACCTCGACGCCCAGGTCGCCTGGGACCCGTTGGCGTCGTCGTCGTGTTGGCACGGTGTCACGTCGGTAGTGCTCGGGAACTGCGGTGTGACGTTCGCGCCGTGCAAGCCCGAAGACCGCACGTACCTCGCCGAGCTCATGGAGTCGGTGGAGGACATCCCCGCCGGGAGCATTCTCGACGGCTTGTCGTGGCGGTGGGAGACGTACGGCGAGTACCTCGCCGAGCTGGACCGCCTCCCGAAGGGCATCAACGTCGGCGGCATGGTCGGGCACTGCGCGGTACGCCACTGGGCCATGGGCGAGCGCGGGCTCGACACGGCGCCGGCTTCGCCGGACGACATCGCCGCGATGACGGCACTGGTCGACGAGGCCATCGGCGCCGGCGCACTCGGGTTCTCGACTTCCCGGACAATGCTCCACCGCGTCCCCGACGGCCGCGCCGTGCCCGGCACGTACGCGACCCCTGAGGAGCTTCTCGCGATCGGTGATGTCCTCGGTCGTCACGGCCGCGGGACGTTCGAGGTGGCGCCCAAGTTCGGCGAGCTGGACGGCGACGACTACGCCGGCTCGCAGGCCGAGGTGGAATGGATGGCGGAGATCAACCGGGCCACGGGACGGCCGGTGACGTTCGGGCTCGCGCAGACCAACTTCCGGCCGGAGCTGCACGCACGCGTGCTCGAGTTCGTCGACGCGGAGGGAGCGCGCGGCGCGAACCTGCGACCGCAGACGACGGCACGCGGCATCGGGTTGCTGTTCGGGATCGCTCACCGCACGTTCTTCGACGGCCTGCCGTCGTGGCAGGCGCTCCAGCCGCTCGACCTCGAAGAGCGCCTGGCCGCGCTCGACAACGACGAGCGTCGAGCGCTCCTGATCCGCGAAGCCGACGAACGTCCGCCCGGCCTCGATCCCGGCATGGTGTACCTGGTCGGCACCCGGGACGCCCGCTACGACTACACGGCCGACGACAGCCTGGCGGCGCTCGCGTCTCGTGCCGGCGAGTCACCGGCGGCGACGTTCGTGCGGGTCGCGCGAGAGAGCGAAGGACGGGCGCTGTTCAGCTTCCCGTTCCTCAACCAGAGCCTCGCGGCCGTCGACGAGATGCTGCACCATCCCACCGTCATGCTCGGGCTCGGCGACTCGGGCGCGCACGTGGACCAGATCATGGACGCGTCCCTGCCGACGTTCTTCTTGTCGCACTGGGTGCGTGACCGCGGCGCGTTCACGGTCGAGGACGGGATCCGCCGCCTCACGTCCGACACCGCCGCCGTCTTCGGCATCTCCGACCGAGGTGTCATCCGGGAAGGCGCGTACGCCGACCTCAACGTGTTCGACCTCGACCGCCTGCACCTGCCGTTGCCCGAGTACGTGCACGACTTCCCCGGCGGCGCGGGCCGGTTCACCCAGCGCGCCGACGGCTACGACGCCACCGTGGTGAACGGACACGTGTTCATGCGCCATGGTCAGCCCACCGGCGAGCTCGCCGGCAGCGTCCTCCGCAGCGGCCCGCCGTCGGGCTGACGAGCATGGCCGCATCGACGCTCGACTGGCTCGGCTGCGCGACGTTCCGCCTCACGGTCGGCGACCTCGTGGTTTTCCTGGACGCGTACATGGACCGCGTGCCGGCAGCGCCGCCGGTGGGCCTCACGACGGCTGAGATCGACCGAGCCGATTGGATCGTCGTCGGCCACTCGCACTTCGACCACCTGTGGGGCTCCGAAACCGTCGCGCGCAACACCGGCG
>JALZAA010000432.1 GCA_030948625.1 Actinomycetota bacterium | reverse complement strand
CTCCACCACAAGCAGCGGCGAGCGCGGTAACGAGGATCGTGAATACGAGCGCGGATCGCAGAGACCTCATGAAGAAACCTTCTCGATCGCGTCCGCCGCGAGGTTTGCTGCGCGCTTCTACCCAGCGAAGTGAGAGCTGAACCGGTCGTCGGCGGGCACGGCGCTCAACCCGTGAATCGAGGTGCGGCGACCGCAGGCCGGGTCCTCGGCGCCGGCCGCTTCACCGGACCGGCGGCGCCGACGTACACGACCATCTCGTATCCCCCGGGGTTCGCCTCCGGTGGAACTTCCTTCCAGTTGTTCGCGACCCACACGTTGCCCGACGGGTCGATCGCCACGCCCGTGTTCCGCACGAGGCCGTCGAAGCTGTATCCGGTGTTCGGGGAGATCGCGTCCCCCGGGCTCGACCCCGGCGGACAGTTCGCCGGTTTCAGCCCGCAGAACTCCGAGAGCCGCTTGCCGGCGAAGTTCGCCACCCACACGTTGTCGTTCCCGTCCACCGCGATCCCCCACGGGAGGGTCAGCCCACCTCCGGTGAACGCAGTGGGGCTCAACAGCTGACCGTTGGACGAGATGCTCGTGATCGAACCGCCGGGGCTAGTCGCGTCGGCACGCTGGGGACACGGGATGTCGACGAGCCCGGAGTTCGCGACCCACATGTTTCCGCCGCTATCGGCTGCGATGCCGAGAGGCCTCTGCAGCCCCCCACCAGTGATCGGTGAGTTGGCCGCGGGCGAACCGTCAGGATGCAACACCGCGACGGCGCTGTTCCCCACGCCCGTGACGAACATGTCGCCGGCATTGTTCTTCGCGATGTCGAACGGCTTCTCAATACCCATGTTCCGGATTTCCTCGGCCCGGCTAGGATCACCGTCCGGGAACCTGGTGACGCTGTCGCCGTTGCAGTTCGCTATCCAGATGTTGCCCTGCTGATCGGACACCGTCCCCTGGGGCCAGCTGATCCCGCCCTGGGTGAAGCCGTCGTTCGGAGATTTGGGCGTCCCGTCCCCGCTGAACTGCGACACGCTGTTGTGCGGCGGCTGCTTGTCGTCGGGGCAGAGCGGCGGGGGCGCCGCGAAACCGAAGTTGCCGACCCAGACATCCCCGAACGGGTCGATGTCGATGCCGAACCCGGCACCGCTGAGACCGCCACCCGTGTACGGGGAACCCGGAACGTACCGACCCGTGGGGGTGAACCGGACGAGCACCTTGCTGCCGCACACCGGCTGCAGCGGGTTCGCGCTGTACTCGTAGTTGGTCGTCACCCACACATTGCCGTCGTGGTCGATCGCCATGTTGCCCGGGCCGCTCATCGAGGTGCCGTCACCGACGAACCGCAGCGCCAGCGTCCACGCGTCCGGCGGTGCGGCTCGAGCCGGCTGGTAGGTGGCCGGCGGCAGGGTCGAGAGGGCGAACAAGGCGCCCACGTTGTTCCCCGGGTTGCGCGCGATGTCCACGACACTCTGGAACGTGTCAGTCGGAGCCGGCCCGCCCGGCGGTGTCGCGGCCGCGAACAGGGCCGCGCACTGAGCCGGCGCGGCGACACATGCCTCCACCATGTTGGCGAGGGAGTTGAACGTGTTCGGCGCCGACGTGTCGATCCCGTTGGGCGGGCTCGCCAACACCGAGCTCACCCCGCCCGTGGCCACGTCCACCAGGTTCTGCGCCATGCCGGCGGCGTTCTGGAGCCCGGGTGACGTCCCGGAGATCTCGCCATTCGCAGTGAACTGCGCCATCGCGTACCCGGAGGCAACGGTCGTCAGCTCGTTCACGACGACATCGCCGGGTACTGGCACCACACCGAGGACGTTGGCCAGCGTGACCGATCCCGGTGCGGGTGGCGGCACCGTGTTCTTGGCCACCAGATACAGCACGGTCCCGGAGGCGGGAGTCACGTACGAAATGTCGAACGCGCCGTCCACGGCGCTCACCGCGGAGCCCAAGGAGGAGGGCGGACCACCGTTGGCGCTCGCCGCGAACAGCGTGACGTCGAACGACGCAAGTGGAGCGCCGCCGCCGGTGACGACCTTGCCCTGCAGCGAGAGGGACTGTGCGGACGCGACACGCTCCGAGCTCAACGGAATGACGAGCGCTGCGAGCACGAGCACGGCGATTCCGACCACCACAGACTTCGACCGACCGGAACGTGAACGCATGCGACCCCTCACTCGCGACGAACCACCGCCGGCCCGCGGGCGAGCGAAATCTAGAAGCGAGGTCACCGGGTCGCAAGCACGCCGCGACCGCAGGTCAAGGGAGGACGGTCATCTGTCGTCGGCTGCGGGCGGCGAACAAAGTGCGACTGCGGCTGAGGATCACAGCAGACATGACGGCCAGGAATGGCAGCACGGGGACGTGGAAGCGTGGATCGCCGAAGAACACCAGCGGCTGCACGGCAAGCGCGGTCGCGGCGAGCAGGAAGAACAGGCGCCACGGTCGAGCCCGTCCGACGAACGCCGGCACCGCCAGCAACCCCAGTGCCAGGGCAGCGAAGAAGTAGCCGTCGGCGACGATCTCCAGTCCGCGCCGCATAGCCGACGGGATGTAGCGGTTGTCGCCGTAAGACTCCGACGCCAGGAGGCCGTCGTGATCGTTCTTGATTGCGTGATACCCGCGTAGCGGTATGAGCCGCGCTTCACTCAACGGATGGCCTTTGACGAACCGAGTCGCGCGGCGGGTATTGGTGCTGTTCTCCTTGACCTCGTAGTCCAGTCTCGTCAATCCCTTGGCGCGCACGACGCACGCCGACACGGCCTGGAACGCTCCCGTCGCTCCGGGATGGCGGCTGATGCACAAGTTGTCACCGAGGTTCGTCGAGATCAGTACCAATGAGCCGGTCTCACGGACGTTGCGGATCGTCCAAGGCGCCAACACGATCATCACCGCCAGTGCGGCGCCGCCGACATATTGAACCGTGCGCCGCCAGCCAAAACGCGCCACGGCAAGCACGACGACGAGCGCGGGTAGGAACGTCAGCGAGATCGGCCGCACCAGAGCCGACAGCGCGAGAAGGACGCCGAAGGCGGCCAGCCGTCTCCAACCAATCCTCCGCGTCGAGGCCGGGAGCCCGACGAGGAGCAGGATCGCTGCCATCACGAGAAAGATGAACAACGTCTCGGTGAGCATCACGGCGGTGTGAAAGATCAAGTTTGGCCAGAGCGCCACCAGCGCGGCCGAGAGGAGGCCGATCCGGTTGTCGAACAGCCGCCGCCCTATCTCGAACGTCAACGCGACCGTGCCAACGCCGAGCACGAGGTTGAACACGGCCGCCGTCGTCGGGATGTTCTCCGGAAGCGGTGTCAAGCCGACGAACCACACGACCGCGCCGAGAGCGGCCGGGTAGCCCACCGGGTAGTACGCGGTGGCCTCGCCATTGGCCATCGTGTATCCAGCGCCGTGGGCGATGCGGCCCGCAAAGACGCCGTAGAGCGTCGGATCGTGAAAGCCGTGTGGCTCGCGCGCCGCATAGAGGATCCACGCCAATCGCAGCGCTGTCGCGACCAGCATGATCACGAGCAGCCACCGCCGCTCCCGGGTCGAGCACGCGGGAGCAGGACCGATTCGGCGGTACAAAGAGCCCACGACCCGCCCGGGTCCATGCATGGCGCTGAAGCCTATGTGGCGCGAAAAACGCGGCTCCGTGCCGCGGTTCTGTATCGGTTTGAGCACATCGGAGAGCGGCTAGGTTCATCCCACTCGGCGAACGACCGTCCCCGCCGTCGCAGCCGGCACGAGGTGGTGTGAGCAGTGGCCGACGAATACGTGATCCCGGAACCGGAGCCCAAGGAGATCGACGAGAAGCTCGCCATCGAGCTCCGTCACCTCGCGGACAACGCGACCCTCAAGGGCCACCCGAACGGCGACGAGAAGTGCGAGAACTGCCGCTATTACCTCGAGAACACGGCCGAGATCTCGTATTGCTGGCACCCGAAGGTGCGCATCCTCGTCGGCGCGGACTGGTGGTGCCAGTGGTGGGAGGCGATCCCCGAGGATCAGTGAGCGCGATCGGCCGACGAGGAGATCCGCTCGACGCGCGCGTCAGGTGCTCGGCGTAGTTCCACCGAGGATGTCCGAGAAGTCGACGACCTCGTCTCCGGGCGGTTCCGCGACGCTCACCTTGGCGCCAAGGCTGTAGTACTCGAACCCGACCGACCCCTTGGGGCTCGCCAAGGATCCGCTCCCGACGCGCAGCCGTATCCTCCGAAGCCGGCCGCGACCGTCGAGCCACACGTCAGCGGGAACCTTGCCGGACCCGAGCGCCCGCACCGAGCTGCGCACCGCGTCGCGCAGCTCCTCGGGGGCATTGGCCACCGCCTGCGCGGGGTCGACCTTCACCCGGTAGTGCGTCGTGCGCGTGCCTCGGACGTCTTCGTTGCCGCGGTTCTCGACTGCTCCGATGACGCCGCGCAGTGCGTCGAGCCCTCCGTTCGGATCGCTCTGTCCGATCTGCCCTTCGCCGCCGAAGACGGATGGGTCGAGCCGCAACCACTTCTTGCCCGCGGCCGCGGTCCCGCCTTCGAGCGCGTCGAGGCTCAAGAACATGACGCCTCCGACAAGAAGGGTGCGGACACTTCCGTTGCCCTGAAGGCCAATCGCAGACGCGTCGACCGAGTACTCGCCGGCTCGGTTCGCGAAGTCGAACCGCCCGTCGAACGTGACTCTGGTATCGGCGCCCCCTTGGAGATCCGCGATCGTGGTGCCGCGAAATTTGGCGCTGCCCGACTTCGCCAACTCCTCACCGGATCTGGCGATGCGCTCGCGGACCTGGTCGCCGTCACCGGCACCGGCGACGGCAGGCGCGACGGTCAGCGCCGCCGCCACCACTGCGAGAACAGCGGTCGAGCGAGCGAATCGTTGGCGCGACATGAACCGCAAGTTGGAAGGGAAGATGAGCGAAGCCAAACGAGGCGCAGGTCGCAGACGGGACCAGATCGCGTCGACCGCGACCGCCGCGCACACAACGATCGCGACGTCGGCGGGGACTCGGAAGCGAAGGGCGCCGTAGAAGATCACCGCCGTGATCGTCACCATGGCAGCCAGCGCGAGCATCGGCAGGATCGGTTGCCTGCGGCGGCGGAGCAATATCAGGCCGAAGACTCCCAGCGGGATCAGAACGTACGACGCGATGAGCCCAGTGCGATTTGCATTCAAGCCACGCGCGTCGAGCTCGGCGGTCTGGAACGGTCGGAACACGCCCCACATGCGGCCGACGCGCGCTGCGACTACTTTCGGGACGTCTGACTTGTGGTGCCGTACATAGCGCAGCGCAACCTCACGGTTCTCGCGGTCGTTGACGGCCTCGTCGTTGGAGAGCCGGTCCGGGATGCAGGCGAAGCTCCACCAGCCGATGAAGTCGCCCGAGTAGACGTCGTCACAGCTCGTGTCGACGAGTGTCACCCCCGACCCCGTCGACAGGAGGGCGGGCTCCTCGAACCGGGCCAGGTTGTAGCCGACCCACGGACCCAGGAGCACGACCGCCGCCAGCGCCATTGCGCCCAGCCGCGCGAGGCGGCGGCGCGGGTCGAGTCCCGGCGTCATGACCGCCAGCGGCAACGCGAGCAGCGCGAACAGGAGCACTCCTTCGGCGCGCGTGAGCGCCACGAGTGCGATGCCCGCACCCAGGCACGCCGCTCGCCACGGAGATGGATCGCGCCAGAACGCGTACGCGGCGAGCAGCATGGCGGCGGTGACCAGCGCCAGCATCGACTCCGACAGCACGTCGGCGTCGTTGATCCACAGGAACGGGTGCACAGCGGCGATTCCGGCGGCAACCAGTCCGGCGCGGTCGCCCGCCACGCGCCGGGCAACCAGTCCGATGACCGCGACCGCCGCCGCACCGACCACACATGCCGCGAGTCGGTGCGCGAGGACCGAATCGATGCCGAGCCGTGACACCAGACCGAGGTAGAGCGAGAACACGGGCGGGTGGTACGCGCTCGGCTCGGTGACGTGATCGACCCGGAACCGGAACGGCTCGATGAACCAGCGGCCGTGCGCGAGGTCGTGGCCCTGCAGGCTGTAGTACAGCGAGTCCCCGCCGAGCGGCTCGTGCCGAAGCTGGACGAGGACGTAGACGACGCGGACGGCGAGCGCGCCCGCGACGAGGACACCGAGCGCGATGGAGAACCGGCGAACCGTCGTCATGCCGGTCGGCCGGCGCTACTCGCTCGCCGGGTCGGCGCGATCCAGCCCGCCCGGGCTACGACGCCGCCGCGTGCGAACCGTCTCGACGAGGGCGTCGGCGGCGAGGAACGCGACCGCGAACCAGCCGAGCATGTGCACGCGGTCGAAGAACGTCGGCCACTCGAACACCGACGGGTACCCGTGCCGGGTCTGCTGCACGGCGACGTAGAGGCCAGCGGCCGCGAGCGCGGCAGGTGCCCCGATCGCGAGCGCGACACGCCAGCGCGGCCGCACCAGCGCCGCGAGAACGAGCAAACCGACGAGGAGTCCGGGCAATGGCTTGATCAGCACCGCGGCGACGAAGCCCGCGCCGAGCGCAGTCGCGGCCACGACCGGCCAACGCGGCCGCACGCCCGATGCCGCGAACGGCAAGCGGAACACCGGCGGCTCGTCGACGGCGGTCGCCCCATCTGCCGGTGCAGGAGCCGCGACGGCAGCGCGCCGGCGTCGCGACCAGAGGCCGAGCGCGAGCACGGCGCACAGCAGCATCGTCAGACCTGAGAGCGCGATCGCGATCCAGACGGTGCGCTGGGGAGTCCAGGTGAGCGAGACGTCCACCGTCGCCGACCCCTTGGGGTCGACGAGCCAACCGTTGGCGTACCCGTTCACGAGCTTGCCCCCGCCGACGTCGTGGCCGTTGACCGAGGCGGTCCAGCCGCGGTTGTGGCTCTCGCCGAGCACGAGCCAGAACGGCTGGTCGGCTCCGGTGACGCGCACCTTCATGTCCGTGCGGCCCGAATCCACCACCCTGACCTTGGGCGCGCCGCCGGGTGGCTGGGCCACGGACGGGATGGCCCCGCGCTCGCCGAGGGCGAGTGGCGCGCCGCCCGCCTCGGAGCCGAGCACGATGCCGTCGAGGTCGATGCCCGTGTCGACGCCGAGGCTGGAGCGCAGGACGTGCTGGCCACCCCCGAGGGTCAGCGGCGCAGAGGTCGCGTCACCCGTCGCGGGATCGCAGCGCTCCGCAGTGACGGGGCGGCCGGCGGCGGCATCGGACACGGATCCGGTCACGCGCACGGGGGCGGGCGCGCCATCGATGGTGAGCAGGTCGTCGCGGCACGTGCCGGGAAGCGATTCGGGAAGCGGCGCTCGCTGCACACCCGGAATGCCGAGCTCGGCGAGCGCAGCGGGCATGACGATGGGCGTGTTCGAGTAGTACTCCGTGGTCTTGACTTCGCGGACCGACTCGATCGTGACGCGCACGGTGTCGCCCGTCAGCGGCTCGAACTGCACCGGCACCGAGACCGTTGCGTTCTCCTGCCCCTGGTCCGGGATCGGCGGCATGTCGACCGTGCGGCTCTGGTCGCCTGCATTGATCCGAAGGCGCGTGGGGACCGAGTGACGCCCGTCCGCCACGACCTGCAGGTCCAGGTGGTCGAACGTCACCGGGCCGGGCGCCGCGACCTCGGCCCACTGCCCTGCCGGGGCGCCGAACGGCGTCGTCCACGCCGTGGCCGGATCGCCGTCGACGGCCGACGAGGCGCGGGCCTGCATGTCGCCGGGAAGCCGTGCCGACGAGCGAGCGCTGACGCCGCCGGCAGCGGCGGATGGGAGACCGACGAGCGTGTCGACGAGCTCGTCGGGCGTCGCGGTCGACAGGCGCGCCGTGCCGGCGAGGCTGAAGTCGCGCGCGGTCGGCACGTTAAACGCGCGCGTCAGGCTTCGCTCGTCCTCCGAGTAGCGCGGCGGGACGAGGATCGTGCGCGAGCGATTCATCGAGTACACGAGGCGATGCGAGGCGGAATCGCCGGCGGCCGCTTGTGTGAGGTCGACGGGCATGCGCGTGACCTCCTCGACGCGCACGTCCTGCGCCCCGGGCTGGTTGTCCCGCACGCGGATCTCGGCGAACCCGACACCGCTCACGCCGCTGTAGCTCGGCAGGGTGCCGATGTTCGTCTGGTCGATTTTGATCTCGAACGACTTCACCGTGCGGCGCGGGAACCGCACCGTCTGCCCCACTGCCGTTCGCGACTCGTCACCGAGCGCAGCGGTGACCTCGTGGCCGTCGTCGAGGCGCACCGTCGCGTTGGTGATCCACCGGTTCCTGTCGCCGTACAGCGGCTGCACGAGATCCAGATGATCGGTCGTCACCGGCCGATCCAACGTGACCTTGATGCGCTCCCCCTCGACCGCGCCGAAGTCGCCGACCTTCCACGCCGTGCGCAGGTCGCCGTCCATCGCGCGCGCCGGACGGTCCTCGGGTGTGTACGAGATGTTGTTGCCGTAGCCCGATGCCTGCACCGTGGCGCCGCGTTGCTCCGTCACCGTGTACGCGTTGTCGCCCGCGCCGGGGAAGACGTCGAGGCGCGCGTCCGAAGGGTCCTTGACGAGCGGCTGTTCGCCCGGGCGCTCCGTGTAGCCCTGGTTCTCGCGGACGGTGCTCCATCGCCGGGCACGACGTCGGTTCGAGTCCGTCACCACCAGCGAGGAGCCGTCCGCGCCGGCTTGCGTGCGGAGCGCGGCCGGGTCGCGGGCGTACGACGCCGAGTAGAGGATCGGCCCGTTGCCATTGAGAGCGCCGAGCCCTGCGAGATCGACGAGGCCGTCGCCGTTGCCCGCGACGACCAGCGGCTGGGACGCGGGCTGGGCCCGAACGATCGCGGGCGCGTTTTCGACGGGATACACCGACACCGGCGGCGGATTCGGAGTGCCCGCCGGCAGCGCGAGGGCCTTCTCGTCGAGCAACGGGAAGTCGAGCGGGGGCCCCAGACCGTGGCCGTACCCGGTGGGCGGCCCGATACCGGCCGGCTGCCCGGCGCCGGCCTGGTTCAGCAGCTGCAACATCTGCTTCGGGCGCACGAGGTTGTACCGGTCGACCTGGAGGTCGGAGCGCACGAGGAGGTCGCCCGCGCTCATGAGCCGGGCGATCGGGGCGATGGCGGCGGGGTCGAGCAGCCCGCCCTGCATCCGCTCATCGAGCGCATTGAGCAAGTCATTGGTCTCGGGGGTGCCGTACGGGATGAGCTCACGAGCCACGTACGGGCGATCCATAAGCCCGGGCGTGATCGGGTCGACGGTGTTCCCCCACCGGTACGACGCGAAGTCCGAGCCCGGTATCTCGAGGACACGCGTGTCGTGTGGCCGGGCGTCGACGGCGGCGATCGCCTGCTTCCAGTACGCAGGCACTTCTTCGGGCCGCTGGAGGTTCTTGCCGTAGAAGTCGCCGTTCCACAGCGCAGGGAGCGAAGCGATCACGATCGCGCCGACGACACCGATCGTGACCAGCGAGTACCGGTGCAGATCGCGCCGGTCCAGCCAGCGGGCGAACGCAGTCACGCCCGCGCCGAGCAGCAGCGCGGCACCGAGCGCGACGAGCGGTACGGCGCGTCCCACGCTGCGCAGCGCGAGCCCGGCGTTGGAGCTGTCGGCGAAGGCCTTCAGCACCGCACCGAAGGGTGACGGGTCGTCGTACGGGTGCGTGCCCACGGCGATGGCCACACCGACGACCATCAGCACGGCGAAGTAGAAGCGGTGTCGCCAGCGGGTGAAGGCGGCTGCGACGAGGGCGAGCGTCGGGACCGCATAGCTCGCCACGATGAGCGGGCGGTTCGTCGTGTAGTGGACGCTGGCTTCGATCCAGTTGCCGAGCTTGTCGCCGCCGTAGAAGAACCAGTACCCGAGGCCGCGCAGGACCTCGGGTGCGACGCCGGCGGTGGCGACGGTCTTCACCGTCTCCGTGTACCTGAGGATGTTGATGCCGTAGCTGCCTTGCGCCCAGAGGCCGGCGAGCCACCACAACGAGGCTGCGAGCGTCAGCACGCCCATGCGCGCGAGCGTCGTCAGCGCCCGCTTCCAGTCGACCTCCCGCGTCACCCACACCGCGTACGGCACCCACAACAACGGTGCGAGAAGCGCGAACACGAGCGCAGTGGCATTCACGCTGCCGACGATCTGCACGACGATGGCGAACGCCGCCGGGTACCGCCATCCCCCCTTGCGGAGAGCCCGGATCGTCAGCCCCAGCATCCATGCGAGGCCCGCCCAGGGCAGCAGGATCACCGAGATGCGGGCCGCGTAGTGCAACGAGTACGGGCTCAGCATGTACGCGAGGGACGCGACGACCGCGCCGGGCCCGCGCAGGTCGAGCGTGCGCGCCAGGTAGAGGACGCCTGCTCCGGCGAAGAACAAGAGGCTGCCGAGCCAGAAGCGCTGGGCGACCCAACTCGGCAGGCCCAGGTTCTCGGTGACCCAGTAGTACGGCCCCATCGGGAACAGGTAGCCGATGTTCTGGTGCGTGACGGTGCCGAGCCCGATGTTCGAGTCCCACATCGACGGGGCGCGTTCGAGCAGCCGGGTCGGGTCGAGGTAGAGGTACTGCTTGGTGTCGGCCGCGACCTTCCCCGGAGCGGTGAGGAACGGCGGGATGTACGCGAGCGCGGCGAGGAGCGAATAGCCGAGGAGGCTCCGTCGGCGCGACGACGCCGACGGTGCGGCCTGCGGCTCCGCGGTGACGGGCGCGGGCCGCCGGGCGACCGTTGTCATGGGCGGCCTCGACGGCGGATGACATCCGCCGCGAGCACTTCGAGCGTGCCGCGTGCCGTCGCCGCCCAGGTGAAGCGGGCCGCGTGCTCGGTCGCCGCCCGGCTCATGTGCGAACGCACGTCCCCGTCACGCAACAAGCGGTCGAGCGCGTCGACGAACTCCTCGCGACGGTCCACGAGAATGCCCGTGCGTCCGTCGACCACCGCGTCGAGGTGCCCCGCGATGCGGGTCGCCACGGCAGGCGTCCCGCACGCCGCCGCCTCGGTGAGCGTCATGCCCCACCCCTCGCGTGCCGCCGCGCTCGCGACGACCCACGCCTTCCGGTAGAGCTCGAGCAGCTCGTCGTCGCTCACGTGACCTGCGAGGCGGATCCAACGCTCTGCGCCCGTTTCGCGGAGCCGCGCCTCCAACTCCTCGCGCTTGTATCCCTCCCCGATGATCACGGCCTCGAGAAGCGGATGGTGCTCTTTCACCCGGATCAGCACCTCGATCAGCTCGTCGAACCGCTTCACCGGGACCAGACGTCCGGCGGCGACCACGAGCGGCGTTGGCGACTTCTCGCCTCCCGGAGAGAACCGGGAGTCGACACCGGGCGGCACGACCGCGACGCGCTTCTGCTTGAACTTGAGCTCCTCGATCAGCTCACGCTTCGAAGACTCGGACAGCGTGACGATCGGAGTGCGCCGGTAGAACGGGGGCGCGACGCGCGACTCCAGCGAGTTCCCAAGCGCCGCGAGACGCGGCGGGAGGGTCATCTGCCACATCTCGCCGTGCACGTGATGCAGCCACACGATGCGGGGGCCCTTGGCCCACACCGGTGAGAAGAACGGCATCCCGTTCCAGATCTCGACGAGACCGTCGCGGTCACCGTGCCAGCCCATCAACTCGCTGATCGCGGCGCGCGGGAACACCATGTACCGCCCCGCCTTGCGGATCACGCGGTATCCGTCCCGCCAACAGACCTGGGGGTGGCCGGCCGCGAACGACGTCCGCATGGTGACCTCGATGCCGGCCTGGCCCCACAACGCCGCGACCGTGGACGCGTGGACCTCGGAGCCCCCGGCTTCGGGATCGTCGAGGTCGCGCCACGCGAGCATGCTCACGCGACGGATCCCGGCCTGCGCCGCGAGATCCCCGATCTTGGCGATCTCCTCGGCCCGGTCCGGGACGCGCGACGAGGAAGACGGCGGGTCCGGGTTCATGATCAGCGCGAAATGGTACTGAGCAACGCAGTCGGAGGCGGCTCGGGGCGTCCGGCGATCCCGGGGCCATAGGCTCCCGCTGCGGCGGCGGCTTTGCCGACCGCCGGAGCAAAGCCGGAGCTGGCGACGGCGACAGAGGGATAGGCATGAAGCTCACCGGTGAGCGGCCGATGGCGGGCGCGACGCCCGACTCGCTGCTCGCGTTCCACGACGCGGGCTACCGCGAGGTGGTGTCGCGGCTGGGGTCGGGGACCGTGCTCGACATCGGGTGCGGCGTCGGCGACGAGACCAGCCGCATGGCCGCAGCGGACCGCTTCGTCGTCGGCGTCGACTACGACGCCGAGACCGCCGTGTCGGCGGCCGGCGAGTGGGGGCCGGGCGGGCAGCGCGGAACCGACGTCCGCTTCGCGGGGATGGACGGCGCGCGACTCGCCCTGCAGCGACGTTCCGTCGACTGGGCGTGTTCCTCGCACATCATCGAGCACTTCACCGCGCCCGAGCTGCATGTGGCCGAGTTGGCCCGCGTGGTCTCCGACGGGGGGACCGCGTTCGTGATCACCCCCAACCGCCCCGCCGACTTCGAGAACCCTTTCCACGTGTACCTGTTCGAAGCGCGCGAGCTGGAAAGCCTGCTCCGGCTGTTCTTCGCCGACGTCGAGGTCTTCGGGCTCGAAGGGACCGAGGAGCTCAAGGCCGACTTCGCGTCCCGGCGCGCCCGCGGTGAGCGCATCCTCAAGCTCGACGTCCTCGGGTTGCGGCGCCGTATGCCGCGACGCTGGTACGTCTGGTCGTACGAGCGGGCGCTCCCAGTCGTGTATCGCGCGCTGGGGAGCCGCGCCTCCGGGATCGGGTCGGGCCTCGATCAGAGCCATTTCTTCATGACCGACGAGATCGTCGACACCACGCCCGGGCTCTTCGCGATCGCACGCTCGCCTCGTCGCTGACCGGCCTCGAGGGTCGTTTGAGCCAGTTCGCGTAGCCTGGCCGATTGTCACGGAGGCCGGGAGCACCGTGGAGCGTCGCTCGGGGGAACTCGCATATCAGCCTGCGCTCGACGGCTTGCGCGCGTTCGCTGTCGGAGCCGTCATCGCCTACCACCTCGGCGCCGGCTGGGCCGCGGGTGGCTTCCTCGGTGTCGACGCGTTCTTCGTGCTGTCGGGCTACCTGATCACGTCGCTGCTACTCAGCGAATGGGGACGGCGCACTGCGATCAGCCTCCCGCGCTTCTGGGTGCGACGCGCCCGACGCCTGCTGCCGGCGCTCTTCGTCGTGCTCGGCGCGATCGCGCTGTACGCAGTCGCACTGGCCCCTGCCTCGCAGCTGCGAACGCTCCGCGCCGACGGACTCGCGAGTCTCTTCTACTTCGCGAACTGGCACTTCGTGCTCAGCGGACAGTCGTACTTCGAGCTCTTCACGTTGCCGTCGCCGATGCGGCACCTCTGGTCGCTGGCGATCGAGGAGCAGTTCTATCTCGTCTGGCCGCTCGTGGTGCTGGGTTGCCTGCGTCTCGGACGGGGCTCGCGCAAGCCGCTGGCCGTGGTGTGCGTCGCAGGTATCGCGGCATCGGTTGCGGTCATGGCATTGCTGTACGAGCCGGCGGATCCCTCACGGGCGTACTACGGCACCGACGCCCGCGTGCACACGCTGCTCGTCGGGGCGGTGCTCGCGCTCCTGCTCATGCGCCGTGGCGCCCGCCGCGGCGCCCACGACGATCGCCGAGCGCGACGGGAGCGGCGATCGCCCGCAAGTCTGCAACTCCTCGGCGTCGGCGCCGGCCTCGCGTGCCTGTGGGCGTTCGCCTTCGTCAGCGATGTGGGCAGCGGTCTGTACCACGGCGGTTCGCTGGTGTTTTCTCTCGCGGTCGCAGCGGTGATCTGGTCGGCGGTGCAACCCGGATGGAGCCCGCTCGGCGCGGTCCTCTCGGTCTCGGTGCTGCGCTGGATCGGTCGCATCTCGTACGGGCTGTACCTGTGGCACTGGCCGGCGATCGTCGTGCTCACCGAGGACCGCACAGGCCTGTCGGGCGCGCCGCTGACGATCGTCCGGCTCGCCACGACGTTCGCGGGCGCGACGCTCTCCTTCTATCTGGTGGAGCAGCCGATTCGGCGTGGCGCCCTGCGAGGCCGGAAGGGGCTCGTCGCGGTTCCGACCGGATTTGCCGCTGCTGCGGGTCTGATCGTGATCGCGACCGTGGGCGCGTCGGCGACATCGCCCCTCACGCAGGTGCAGGCGGGTCAGAAGCTGACGGCGCCGTCCACGCCCACCGCCTCGGCGCGACACGGGACCGCGTCGGCGCAGGGCGTCTCGGCGGCGCACCCGAGTCGCATCCTCGTCGTGGGCGATTCGGTGCCCTTCACGCTTCTTCCGGGACTCCAGCCGCTGGCGGCGGAGCGCGGCGTCACGGTCGAGACCGCGCTCGTCGCCGGGTGTGGCGTCGTCGGTGGCGTCGCGACCTACTACGACGGCCAGATCCCGCCCCACGCCCGCGGGTGCGAACAGCTCGTCGACGACTACGAGCGGACAAGCCTGGATCAGGACTGGCCCGAGGTCGTGATCTGGATAAGCACCTGGGAGATCAACGACCGCGTCGTGCAGGGCGAGCGGATCAAGTTCGGTAGCGCCGCTTGGGACCAGATGATGCTCGACAAGATCGACGAGGCCGCCCGGCGCCTCACCGCGAACGGCGCGCACCTCGCGATCGCGACGATGGCGCCCCGAGCTCCCAACCAGCTCGTCACAGCGTCCGATGACGCGGAAACCTCGCGGTACGTGCGCCTCAATGAGCTGTACACGCAATACGCACGTGCCCACTCCGCGACAGTCTCCGTCGTCGACTTCGCCGCCGCGGTATGCCCGGGCGGCCCGCCGTGCCCGCGCACGGTCGATGGCATCGAGCCACGCCCCCTCGACGGCCTGCATTTCACGCCCCAGACCGCGATCTGGGGCTCCCGCCCGCTACTCGACGCCGTGCTCGCGTGCCGGCCGGCGGCCGCGGGTTGGCTGTGCCCTGAGCAGGCATCTGCCGGGACGGGGAACCAGGCAGCCCGCAAGTAGCATCGCCCGCCATGGCCCAGGCCGAGGTCGGCGGCCTCGAGAGCGCAGCCGGGCCCCGCGGCCCGGAACGCGTCAGGTTTCCCGCGTTCGACGGCTTTCGGGCCCTCGCCGCCATCAGTGTGCTCGTGACGCACGTCGCTTACCTGAGCGGCTTCAACACGCGTTCGCCGCTCGGCGCGCTCACCGCTCGCATGGACGTCGGCGTCGCGGTGTTCTTCATGATCTCCGGGTTCCTCTTGTACCGACCGTTCGTGGCCGCGCGCCTGGCGGGCGACGACGGTCCCCGGCCGCTCGCGTACTTCTGGCGCCGGGGATTGCGCATCTTCCCCGCCTACTGGGTTGCGCTGACCGTCACGGTATTCGTGCTGCACGTGCCGAAGAACGTCCCACCGGCCAAGGACATGTTCCTGTACTACGGGCTCGCGCACCTCTACAGCCTCCACAACGTCATCGGGCCGATCCTCTCGTCGTACACGCTCGTGACCGAGATCAGCTTCTACGTCTTCCTTCCGCTCTATGCCTTCGTGCTCAGCCGCGTGCACGCGACGCCGCGACAGCACGTACGCGTCGACCTGCTCGCGCTGGCGGCGCTGTTCGTGGCCAGCGTCGTCTACCGCGTTGCCGTCACCGGCGGCAGCTTTCCGTACGACCGCACGTTCCAGCTCCAGAACATCCTGCCGGGCTGGATCGACGTGTTCGCCGTCGGCATGGCGCTCGCGGTGCTGAGCGCCTGGATCAGCCGGCGCGGCACCGAGCCGCTGCTCCCGAGACGGCGTTGGTTCGCGGGCGCGTGCTGGGCGCTCGCCGCGGTCGCGTTCGTCGGGGTGTCCGTGTGGGTGGGACGCCCCTCCTCCGGGCTGACCGTGTACACGTTCTGGGAGGAGATGGGGATCCACTACCTCTACCTGGCCGTGGGCCTGTTCTTCCTCCTGCCCGGCATGTTCGGCCCCCAGCGGGTCGGCGTCATCCGCGCCGTCCTCCGCAACCGCGCCGTGCAGCTGCTCGGGCTGATCTCGTACGGCCTGTACCTCTGGAACGAGACGCTGCTCGAGAAGTACGTCCAGTGGACTGACAGCACCGCGTTCAGGACGTCGTTCCCCAAGATGCTGGTCGTCGTGTTCGCCGCCACCGTGGTCGTGTCCACCGTGAGCTATGTCCTCGTCGAGAAGCCGGCACTGTCGCTGAAGTCTCGGGTGCCTTCTCGCCGCCGTGTAGCAACACCAGCCGGTTGACCAACTCTCGCAACCGTTCCTTCTTGATCGCGGTGCTCACGATCGCGGTGATCGCGCTCGCGGTCCGGGTTGCGTTCGTGCTCGTCGTCAACCCGACGCTGCCCGACCCCGGCGACGCCACCGCATACCACCTCCTGGCCAACAACCTGGCGGATGGGCACGGATACATCCGTCCGTTCGACTTCAAGATCCTCCACGTGTCCCGTCCGACGGCCGAGTACCCGCCGCTCTTCCCCGCGCTGCTGTCGGTGCCCGCGTATCTCGGAGCCAAGAGCGTCGACGCGCAACGGCTGTTCCTGTGTTTCGTCGGGGCCGGGACGGTCGCGCTGATCGGTTTCCTGGGCCGGCGCGTCGGCGGACCGATCGTCGGCTTGGTGGCGGCGGCGATCGCAGCCGTGTACCCGATGCTCTTCCTCGGCGAAGCAGTGCTGATGGCCGAATGCCTGTTCGCGTTTCTCGTGACGGCGATGCTGCTGCTCGCGTACCGGGCCGCCGACGCGCCGACTCCACTGCGCTTCGCTGCGCTCGGCCTGGTCATCGGCTTGAGCGCACTCACGCGGGCGGAGGCCTTGCTGTTCGCGATCGTCCTCGTGATCCCCCTTGCGCTCGGCATCCGCTCGGTCGCGACCAAACGTCGGATCCTGCTCGCCGGGGTCGCGGCAGCCGTCGCCGTCCTGACCGTCCTCCCCTGGACGATCCGCAACGCCGCACGGCTCCACGCGTTCGTACCGATCTCGAACAACATCGGCACCGCCGTCGACGGAGCCAACTGCGATCTCACGTACTCCGGCGCGCAGATCGGTCTCTGGCGCGAGACCTTCACGACGTTCGGCGACGCGGCGCGGCGGCACCCGCAAGCGGAGGCGTGCTTCGAAGGGTTCGACATCCGGCGACGCGACTTCGACGAGGCCGAGGTGGCCAATTTCCATCGCAGCAGCGGCGTCACCTACGCCCGCCGGCACCTCTCGCGTGCTCCGCTCGTCCTCGCCGTGCGGGAGCTCCGCACCTGGGGCCTGTACGCGCCTCGTCAGCAGATCAACTTCGAATCGCTGGAGGGGCGCCCGCGTTCCTGGCAAGAGGTTGGCACGGTCATGTACTGGGTGCTCCTCCCTCTCGCGGTGGCCGGCGCGGTCGTGCTCGTGCGCCGCCGGGCGCGCGTCTGGCCGCTAGTGTCAACGGCCGTCGTCGTGTCGGTGACAACGGCGCTCACCTACGGGCAACAGCGCTTCCGCACCGCGGCGGAGCCGGCGATCGTGGTCCTGGCCGCGGTGGCCGTGGGTGCCGTCCTGGCGCGGCGCCGTTCCCGACCAACGGAGAGACCGTGAAGCTCAACCGCCGAGCGTCGCTGTGGATCAACGAGGCGCTTGACCGCTACATGCCGCCGGCAATGCGCGACTCACGACTGTTCGGGAACCTCGCCCGCCGGATGTACCGCGATCTCTCCGTCGACATCGTGGAGCTCAAGGACAAGGCCTTCTATCTCTCCCGCGCCGAGTTCGCCGACTTCTACAAGGGCCTGCATTCGAAGTTCAACCAGGGCGTCACCGACCTCACACCGGACTCCCTCGCCGGCGTGTTGCGGTCGGTGCAGGGCCGGAGCGTCCTCGACGTCGCCTGTGGTCTCGGCTACGTCTGCGAGGAGCTCGCGCCCGACCACGACGTGGTCGGCTGCGACGTGGCAGTGGCCGCGGGCAGGCGCGGCACACATCCGAATGTGCGCTGGTGCGGTGGCAACGTCGAGGAGCTGCCGTTCCGCGACGCCGCATTCGACACCGTCGTGTCCACGCACACGCTCGAGCATGTGCAGCACCTCGCAACCGCGCTCGAGGAGCTGCGAAGAGTCGCTCGCCGCCGCATCGTCGTCGTCGTCCCCCATCAGCGGCCGTACCAGGCGACCTTCAACCCGCACATCCATTTCTTCCCCTACAAGTTCTCTCTCCTCGCGTGGACAGGAACGGACCGTCCACACTCGCTGGAGTTGGTTGGCGGTGACTGGCTCTACGTGGAAGACGCGGAACACGCAGACGATCTCATCCGGGAGCCGAGCCGAGGCGCGCCGTAGCATTGGCGTCAGTGCCGCGAACACTGATCGTCGTCCCCGCGCTCAACGAGGAGGAGAGCCTCCCCGCCACGCTGAAAGAGCTGCGTGAGGTCGTGCCCGATCACGACGTCGTCGTCATCGACGACGGCTCGAGCGACGCGACGGCGGCGGTCGCCCGGCGGACGGGAGCCGTGACGACCGAGCTCCCGTTCACGCTCGGCGTCGGCGGAGCGGTGCGCACCGGCCTGCACTACGCGGCGCAGCGCACGTACGAGCGGGCGGTGGTCATCGACGCCGACGGCCAGCACGACCCCGCCGGGATCACCGCGCTGCTCGACGCCCTCGACGAAGGCGCCGACATGGCCGTCGGCACCCGCTTCGCCACCGGCACGCCCGAGTACCGCGTCGGCCGGACACGTCGACAGGGGATGCGGTTCCTCGCGCTCATCGTGCGCGTGATCACGGGTCAGCGATACTCGGACGTGACGTCGGGCTTTCGGGCGTTCGATCGCCCCGTCATAGAGCTGTTGGCCCGCGAGTATCCCGTCGAGTACCTGGCCGACACGGTGGAGGCGCTGCTCATCGTTCGCTATGCGGGCTTCCGTGTCGACGAGGTGCCAATCACCATGCGGCCGCGTGCGGCGGGCGTGCCGTCGACCCGTCGCCTCACGCTCGTCGTCAATTACCTCCGGCTGCTCATCGGCATTCTCGGCTCGGCCTCGCGCCGGGCCCGACTCCGAAAGGAACAACCATGACCGACCTGCCCAGGGGGTCGCTCAGCGGACAAGCACACGTCTTGATCATCATCGCCACGCTGCTGACGGCGTGGTTCATCCTCCGGCTCGTTCGGGCGCGCCAGCTCCGCAGCAAGTACGCGCTCCTATGGGCCGTGATCGGACTGCTGCTCTTGCCCCTGGCCGCGGTTCCAGGCGTTCTGAACACCGTGTCGGAATGGCTCGGCGTGTTCTACTCGCCCACCATCTTCTTGCTGTTCGCGGTCGGCTTCCTCTTCGTCGTGGTCGTCCATTACTCATGGGAGCTCTCGCGACTGGAGAACCGCACGCGCACCCTCGCCGAGGAGCTGGCCCTATTACGGGCGCAGCTCGACGACCGGCTGGACTCCCACTAGGCGCCGTCGCAAGCTCCGGCTCTGCGGCGACGGTCGGCAAAGCCGCCGTCGCCGCGGCTGGTCAGTCAGCCGGCGACCGGGCCTGAGCCGGCAGCGGCCAAGCGCGAGACACCCTGCGCCGGACCAGTGGCGGTGGGGGCACGGTCACTACCATCCCTGCCGTGACAACCCGGAATTTTCGGCGGGGATTGCTCGCGGCGGCAGTCCTCGCGCTCGCCGTTCGCGTCGCCTACATCCTCATCGTCCGTCACGACGTCGCCCCTGGCGGCGACTCGTTCTTCTATCATCTCGGTTCGCGGCTGCTCGCCGAAGGGCACGGTTTCATCGAGCCCTCGCCCCTCATCAACGGCATCTCCGAGCAGAGCGCGAGCCACCCGCCGCTCTATCTCCTCTACCTCGCCATCCCGTCCGCGGTTGGGCTCCACGGCCCGGTGTCACACATGCTCTGGTCGAGCCTGATCGGTGTCGGGACCGTCGTGCTGGTCGGGCTCACCGGCCGAGAGGTTGCCGGCCCCCGTGCCGGGCTCATCGCCGCCAGTCTCGCAGCCGTCTACCCCAACCTCTGGGTCTTCGACGGGTTCGTGCTGTCGGAGACGATGGCGATGTTCACGGCGATCCTCTCGGTGTTCCTCGCCTACCGCTACCTGCGAACGCCGACACCGTGGCGTGCTGCCGCGCTCGGGCTGGCGTGCGGAGTGGCCGCTCTGGCACGCGCGGAGCTCATCTTGCTTCTCCCGCTCCTCGTGCTCCCGTGTGTCCTGATCACGCGCACGATCGACCTGCGCAAGAAGCTGCAATGGCTCGTGGCGGCCGGGCTCGCGGCGCTGATCCCGATCGGCCCCTGGGTGACGTTCAACATGACGCGCTTCGATCGGCCTGTGTTTCTGTCAACCGGCCTCGAGCCCACGCTGGTCGGCGCCAACTGCGACCGGACTTACTACAGCGACCTCATCGGCTACTTCTCGCCCGACTGCACGGAAGGGGTCTTCAGGACGCCGAGAAACGGCGGCCCCGACCAGTCCGTGCGCAACGTCAGGTACGGTCGGATCGCGCGCGAGTACGTCTGGGACCACAAGGCACGAGCTCCCGTCGTGGTGCTCGTCCGGTGGGGTCGCATCACAGGCCTGTACCGACCCGCCCAGCAGCTCAAGCTCGACGAGGTCATCGAAGGGCGCGAGCGCTGGACCGCGCTCGCAGCGCTCCTGAGCTTCTACGTCGTCGCCGCGCTGGCGATCACCGGCGGGGTGATCCTCCGGCGCCGGCGGGTCAAGGTGTTCCCTTTGATCGTCCCGGCCGTGATCGTCCTCTTCGCCGTCGCGGTCGCGCTCGGTAGCAATCGCTACCGGGCGAGCGCCGAGCCGGCGCTCGTCGTGCTGGCTGCGGTCGCGATCAACACAGGCGTGAGCGCGCTCCAGCGGCGGCGGTCGCGCGCGCCGGTGACCGACAGCAAGCCCGACGCGGCTGAGACGATGGCGGTGACGCGATCATGAGCTCCCAGCTCGCCGACGAGCGCGCGACGACGGGCACGACTGCGCCTCCGGCCCCACCGCGCCGACGCCGGCTCACACCGCGCCAGCGCAACGCGATCGTCTTCACCGTCATCGCGCTGGCCTTCCTCATCCCCCTCCGCGGGCTCCTGCGCAGCCAGGGGCCGCCGATGGAGGAAGGCTTCATGCTCGTCTTCCCCGAGCGCGTGCTCAACGGAGACCTCCCTAACCGCGATTTCCTCCATCTCTATGGGCCCGGCAGCCTCTGGTTCCTCGCCGGTGTGTTCAAGGTGTTCGGTACGTCGCTGACGGCGGAGCGCCTCGTCGCGCTGCTGCAGCAGATTGGCGTCGTGCTCGGCATCTACGCCCTGGCGCGCCACTGGGGACGCACGGTGGCGCTTCCCTGCGCGCTGATCTCGCTCGTGATCATCGTGCCCCCGATCGGCCTGACGGCGTTGGGCTGGGTCGGCGGCGTCGCGCTCGGCCTGCTCGGCCTAGCCGCCGCGCTGGAAAGCAGGCGCGTTCTCACCGTTCCTAACGCGCGACGCGCCGGCCGCTTCGCGCTCCTCGGCGGTGTGCTGCTCGGTTTCGCGCTGCTCTACCGGCTCGACCTCGTTCTCGCCGTCGGGCTGGCCATGATCGTCATGCTCCGGGGTTTGGACCGCTCGCTCGCCAAGCGACTTCTCGGCGGTCTCGCCATCGGCGTGTCGCCCTACCTGATCCACCTTGCGACCGCCGGCGTCGGCGACACGGTGAGCGGCATGATCCTCGACCCCGTGATCTACCTGCGTGGTGGGCGGCGGCTCCCGGTTCCACCGCCGTGGGACCACCTCGACGGGTTCCTCCAGCGTGCCGGCAACATCCAGCAGCTCTCGTGGCCCATCCCGTCGTTCAGCACGTCACAGCAGCTCACGATCTGGTTCGTCTTCCTGCTCGGAAGCGTCGCGTTCCTTGTCGCGGTCGCCTTCTGGCGACTCCACCAGGACCGCTCGTCGTTCCCGGCGCGCGTGCTCGCGACGGGCGCGGTGTTCAGCCTCGGGATGCTCCCCCAGGCGATCCAACGGGTCGACTCGGCGCACTTCGCATGGGTGAGCTGCGTGCCGATCGCGCTGCTCCCGTTGGCCATCAGCGAGGTTCTCAAGGCCAAGAAGCCCAGCCTGCACATCCGCGCCCGCAATGTGCTCGCCGGCGGAAGCGTGTTGATCTTCCTGCTCGCGGTGCTCCCCTTCTTCACCGCCCGCACCTACACCGACTACTCGCTCCAGAGTCTCGGCATTCACCGGATCGCGTACAAGATCGAGCACAAGGGCCGGGTCTTCTACTACGGACGCCCCGAAGCGGCGAAAGCGGCCAATGAGCTGCTGCCGGTGGCCGACCGCATCTCGAAGCCGGGTGACCGCCTCTTCGTGGGGCCCACAGACATGCGCAAGACGCCATACAGCGACGCTTATCTCTATTACATGCTGCCCGACCTCGATCCGGCGACGTACTACATCGAGATGGACCCGGGCGTCGCGAACGACAAGAACTCGCGACTTGCAGACGACCTGCGGTCCGCCGACATCGTGATCCTGTCCTCGGTGTGGAACGACTGGGACGAGCCGAACGACGCCCGCAAGTTCGGCCCCAACCTCCCCAACGAGATCCTCAAACGAGACTTCTGCCTTGTGCAGAAGTTCGGCCGCGGCGGCGTGTACGAGCTGTACCGACGCTGCGATCGAAGCGCTCAACGCTGACCGGCGATCCGGACCGCCAGAGCAGGTCCAGTAGCGTACGCAGCGTGCGCACGCTGGTCGTCGTCCCGACATACATCGAGGCGGAGAACGTCGTTGAATTCCTCAAGCGGGCGCGCGCCGCGGTGCCCGACGCCGACATCCTCGTCGTCGACGACAACAGCCCCGACGGGACCGCCACGCTCGCCCAGGAAGCCGCACGCGACCTCGGCCGCATCGACGTCCTACTTCGCCCGGCCAAGAAGGGCCTCGGCAGCGCCTACCGCGCCGGTTTCGCGATCGGCATCGAGAAGGGGTACGACACGCTCGTGCAGATCGATGCCGACCTGTCGCACGACCCCGCGGTGCTGCCGGACCTGTTGCTCGAGATCGAACGAGGCGCCGACCTGGCGATCGGCTCGCGCTACGTGCCCGGCGGTGAGATCCCGCATTGGCCGTGGTTCCGCCGGGCGCTGTCGCGCTACGGCAACCTGTACGCGTCAGCCGCGCTCGGGACCGGGACGAGAGACGCGACGTCCGGGTATCGCGCCTATCGGGCCGACACGCTGAAGGCGATCGACTACGCGGGCACGAGGGCGATGGGCTACGGCTTCCAGATCGAGACGGCGTACCGCGTGCACCTGTGGGACGGTCGTATCGCCGAGGTGCCGATCGTGTTCACCGACCGTGTGCGCGGCTACTCGAAGATGTCGTGGCGCATCTTCGCCGAGGAGCTCCTGCTCGTCACGTGGTGGGGGCTTCGCGACCGGACTCGCCGCCTGTGGAGGCGTCTTCGCTCGAGGTAGGCGCGTCCTGCCCCTCCCCGTCGTGCCCGTCGTGCTTCTCCTCGTGGTACTCCGCCTCGACGTTCACTGACCAGACGTCGTGGTCGGCACCGAAGATGTTCTCGACCGACATCATCGCCGTGAACATCGAGTGGTCCTGGTTGTTGTACTTGTGCATGCCGTTCCGGCCGACCGGGAACACGTTCGGCACGTTCTCTTCGAGCCAGCGCCGCATGATGTCGACGTTCGTCTTGTAGGCGTCGTCGTACATCGGGTACGCCTTCGGCATCCGCACGACATAGCCCGACTCCACCAGGGCGGGGTCGTCGATGAGACCGATCTCGTGTAGCTCGCGTTTGGCCTGGTCGATCAGGTCGTCGTCCCGCTTCGTCCACATGTCGTCGCCCTCGAAGACGAAGAACTCGAGCCCGAGGCAGGTGCGCCCGTCCTTGACGAGGTAGGGCGACCAGCGTCCGAAGTTCTGGATACGGCCGACCGAGACCGTCGCGTCGTTGATGTAGATCCAGTTGTCGGGGAACCCGACCTCTTCAGGAACGACGAGGGCGACGGTGATGAAGTCGCGATACCGCAACGCCTCCGCCGCCGCGACCACGTCGGTGGGTGGCGCCGGGTCCATCGCCCGCAGGAGCCCGCTGATCGGCATCGAAGAGATCATGTGCGTGCACTCGTATCGTGTCGGGGCGCCGTCGGTGAGCGTGGTGACCGCCGTGGCCTTCCCGTTCGAGTGCTCGATCTTCGTGACCGTCGAGTCGAAGCTGATCTTCGTTCCCTGCGCGGTCACCAGCTCCGCGCACCGCTCCCACATCATCCCGGGCCCGTACTTCGGGTAGTTGAACTCGTCGATGAGGCTCGTCACCTGCTTCGACTTGTCGCGCTTGCGCCGTACGCGCTTCGGCTTCAGCGCCTCCCACACGGCACGAAACAGCGACAGGTTCTTGATGCGCTGGGCACCCCAGTCGGCCTGGATCTCGGTGCACGGGACGCCCCAGACCTTCTCGCTCTGCGTCTTGAAGAAGTGGCGGTAGAGGCGCCAGCCGAAGCGCGACGCGACAAACCCCTCGAGCGTCGTCTTGTCCTTGGGCGGCCGCACCCTCACCCAGAGGTACGACGCAACGCACCGCAGCGCTTCGATGGGACCCAGGTTCTTGAGCGCGTTCATCGCCGAGATCGGGTAGTCGTAGAACTTGCCGCGGTAGTAGATCCGGCTCAGCCTCGGCCGCTTCAGGAAGTCGTCGGGGCCCAGGATCTCGAACCACAGGTCCTCGACCGGCTGCACCTTCGTGAAGAAGCGGTGACCGCCGATGTCGAAGCGCCAGCCGTCACGTTCCGTCGTGCGGCTGATGCCGCCTACGACTGTGTCGGCCTCGAGCACGGTCGCGGCGACGCCCCGCTTGGTCAGCATGTAGGCGGCGGTGAGGCCGGCGGGACCGGCGCCGATGATGACGACATTGGGCGCCGCCTCGCGGTCGGGCGCGCTCGCTGCCGTCGGTTGCGTCGCTTCCGTCGTCATGCAGGTAGCTCCGGGCTCGCGGCCATGAGGGGGGCCGGTGCGCCGACCTTGCCGGCACCCAAGTACGTCAGTGTACGGGCCGCGGCCGCCGGTCCGCTGAACGCAGCCCTCACGGGACGTACACGCCGAGAAAGCCGAGGACGCTGTACCCGACGAGGCCGGCAGCGGACATCGCGAGGACCGGACGCTCGAGGTCTCGCCAGCCCGCGACGAGCGCGACCGCGAGCACGAGCGGGAAGGCGCTCATCGCGTAGCGCTCGAACGAGTCCAGGTTGCGCGCCGAGAGGTTGACGACGACCACGGCGGCCGCGTAGGCGCCGTAGGACGCCGGGAGGCGGCGTACCAACACGGCGATGAGCGCGACGAGCGCGGCCGCCCAGAGAATGTGAAGGCCGGAGCCGAACCGGTCGCCGTGGATCAGGTCGCCGACGCCGTCGAAGACGCGCGTGAACGGGTCGACGAACCCGCCCCGGTGGGCGCGATCGTTCTGGATGCTGAGCGGGAGCCACGCGTCGTCGTACGCGACACGCACCCAGAGGAGATAGAGCCCGCTGCCGACCGGTCCCGCGAGGACAGCACCGACGCGAGCGACGCGGTCGCGCGCGGGTGCGCTCCGCCACGCCCGAGCCACCTCGATCGCCGCCGGTATCACGAGCAGCACCCCGAGCGGACGCGCCAGACCCGCCAACAATCCCAGCGGGATCGCCCATGCGAAGCGACGCGTGCGCAGGGCGAGGAACATCGCCACCGACAGCAGCATGAACGTGGCCTCGGCGTACCCGAGCACGAGCGCCATCGCCGGCGGGAAGATCGCAGCGAACCACGCCGCTCGCACGGCGGTGCTGTGGTCGTCGGTCTCGAGAAGCGTCAGCCGGTAGATCAGCGCGCCGAACAGGAGCGCCGACCCGTTGACGATGACCAGCAACGCGACCGCGTCGTTGCCGCCGAACACGACCCCGAGCCCCCGGGCCATCAGCGGTACGAGCGGGAAGAACCGGAGTGACCCGGTGCGCACGGCTCCGTAGCCATGCTCGGCAATGTCTCGATAGAACGCGGCGTCCCACGCGAACAGGCCCTGACGCAGCTGCGCGGGCCGGCGGGCGCCTTCGAGATGGTCGACGCCGAAGCGGGTGAGCGCGAGCGAGCCGACGACGAAGACCCGAGCCAGCGCCCACGGCACCGCCGCGGCGCGCAGGTCGCGCC
>JALZAA010000350.1 GCA_030948625.1 Actinomycetota bacterium | reverse complement strand
CCCTAGGTAGGGGAAGTACGGCAGGAACCGGGCCGTCCCGGGGGGTCCGGTTGGAGGGGTGGCGACGCCCTGCGTGACCTTCCCCGCCGCCGCGTCGGGCGCGAAGGACTTGTCGACCAACGCGTAGGTGACGCCGGCCAGGGCCCTCAGCTCGATCGTCACGATGTCATCGTTCACTCGGCGTCCGTTGGGGAAGCCGGCGGGATCGTTGCCGAGCAGCCCGAGCGCGTTCGGGCTGGCCGTGGGCGGGATCGCGACATTTAGCCGCAGCATGTCGGTCGGATGCTTGCCGGTGTAGTTCTGGAAGCCCGGGACGATGCCCTTGGGGATGCCGGTCAGGAACACCGCCTCGATGTCCGCACGCGGCTTCTTCGACGCGTTCAGCTTGGCCAGGTTCGGAAAGACCCCGGGATAGAGGACCGGCAGCAGAGCAGCCAGCTCGGGATGGAGTACGCCCTTGGTAAAGCCCTCGTCGTCGATCGGGTCGCCGCGGTTCCACTCGTCCTTGCGGCCGAGCGGCACGAGAACCTCGTTAAAGAGCGGATTCGCCAGCCGCGAGACCTGGACCCAGGGGCCGGACTCCGCCCCCTTGCGCTTCCCGTCGCCGCGGACCTGCATCTTGCGGCGACTAGCCGCGCCCCAGATGCCGATCGTCGACAGCGAGCTCATCGGATTCTTCGGCACCGACCCGTCGCGCGTGAGCTCCGAGATCGGGATCTGCAGCGCGATCGTGTGCACGTTGGTGCCGCTCTTGAGCGTGTCGATGCCCGACGCAGCGGCCATCATCGAGCCGAGGTGGAGGTTCTGGAACGGACGCAGGTCGGCGAGGTCGAAAACGGCCCCGAGGTCGGCGAAGAACCCGTCGTTGCGCTGACCGGCGAACACCTTGATGCCGCCGGGTAGGTCGTGCACTGCCGCCTGGGCGAGCTTCGGGTAGTTGGGCGTTGAGTTCGGACCGATGTTGCACGGAGGCGAGGCGAGGTTACGCGCGAGGATGGTCGTCTTGAGGTTGCTATGCGCCGGGTGATGGGTCTTGTGGTGCTTCGTGCGGTGCCGGTCCTCGACCTCGGCGGCCATCGCGCGCTCGTTGCCCTTGATGCGGGTGACCGAGTAGGTCTGGCGCCGGTTGAAGTGTGGATCGCCGAGCGAGCCGATCGGGCCGGTGTTGTAAAGGAACGTGTTCTCGTTCCGGATCTTGGTCGTGAAGCGGAACTGGTAGGCGATGTCGGCCAGCCCGGTCCCACTGTTACTGATGTAGATGTAGTAGAGGACGTCGTCGCCGAACTCGTAGAAGTTCGGACCCGCGGCGGCCGCTTCGAGCGGGATGTAGTTCGTGAGGATCGTTACCGTGTCCGGCCGGTCAGGACTGACGAACGCGTACGTGTCCGTGTTATCGGCAACGGGATCGTTGCTGATCTCCGGCGCTTCGCGATGCGATGACATGGGCTGGCTCTCCTTTAGAGCGTCTGCGCGCGGGCGGCGTCAAGCAGCCGCTTGGCGAGGACGGGGTCGCGATAGGTCTTCTCGACAGTGCCCGCGAGCACGGTCACCTCAGCCTTCGCAGCGTCGTGCACGTAAGCCATCACCGGCTCGCTCGGCACGTCGCCCGTGGGATGAACCAGCTCGCCGAGCCGGCCGTTTCCGGCGCTCGCGGCCGCGGGTGAGGCGAGCGCGAGAGCGGCCGACGGGACGACGGTCACGGCCACCCCGGTGGCCACACCGCCGGAGGTCTGAAGGAACGAGCGTCGGTTCAGACCCTCCCCTTCCGGCTTGCCTGCATCATGATCGCACGACATAAGGCCCACTTCCTTTCGCACACGATGGCTACCAACCGACCACGGGATATTAACCGGATATACGCGCCGGAAAACGAAACGGATCACCGCGCTCCCTGCGTCGAGGCTGAAAAAGGGTGCGCGAGTGTAGCTTGCAGGGGGTGAGCGACGCTGAAGACCTTGAGCGTTTTCGCCGGCTGGGTGACGAGGAGCTCATTCGCTTGGCGGCCGAGCTTGATCCGGGAGCGTTTGAGGTGCTCTATGAGCGTCATCACGTTTTGGCGTTCTCATTTGCCGTTCGCATCGTGGGGTCGCGGGATCGAGCGCAGGAGGTCGTGCAAGAGGCGTTCTTGAACCTGTGGCGGGACGCGGGGCGATATGACCCGCGGCGAGGTGTGGTGCGTACTTGGTTGATGACCATGGTGCACAATCGGGGTATCGACGCGGTCCGCCGGCTGTCCACTCGCGAGCGGGTGCAGGCCGCCGCGGCGATCCTTCTACGAAGCTTGTTTGGTCCGCGGTCGCGGTGTGAGCGGTGGCGTCGTGGTTGGTCCAGGTCACACGCGCGCCCGCTTTGACTGTGAGCGTCTGAGGCTTGAAGGCGTAGTTGCTGATCGCGATCGTGACCCGGCGCGTGCTGGTCACCGAAGCGCTCGACTTAGCGGCCGAAGCGGCGCCGCTGTGATGGCCGAGGGACAGCGCGCGCAACAATGATTGCTGCCAGCCCAGGAATCACGAGAGCTTTGATATGCACATTCACTACTTCGGCGAGAACGCGTGATCAGATCACCAGGCTCGGGCGAGCGCCTTCTACTAGGTGTCATTCGTGACGCCTAACGCTCACCAAACCTGTGAATTATTCATTCGGATCGAGTTAACCCGGATCTTTCGTGAGGCAGTTGCGGCCCCGGTGGTCGGGGC
>JALZAA010000293.1 GCA_030948625.1 Actinomycetota bacterium | reverse complement strand
AGATGTCGTAGTACATGTAGAACTCCCACGGGTGCGGGCGGAGCCGGAGCTCGTCGAGCTCGTTGTCCCGCTTGTAGGAGATCCACGTGTCGATCACGTCCTGGGTGAACACGCCCCCGGCGAGCAGGTACTCGTGGTCGCCTTCGAGCGCGCTCAGGGACTCTTCGAGCGATCCCGGCACCTGTGGAACTCGGGCAAGGTCCTCCGGCGGCAGGTCGTACAGGTCCTTGTCGAGCGGGTCGGGCGGCTCGATGCGGTTCTGCACGCCGTCGAGGCCGGCCATGAGCATGGCCGAGAACGCGAGGTACGGGTTGCACGACGGGTCGGGCGGGCGGAACTCGAGCCGCTTGGCCTTCGGGCTCTTCGAGTACACGGGGATGCGCACACACGCCGACCGGTTGCGCTGCGAGTACACGAGGTTCACCGGCGCCTCGTAGCCGGGCACCAAGCGCTTGTACGAGTTCGTAGTCGGTGCCGCGAACGCCAGGACCGACGCCGCGTGCTTGAGCAGGCCGCCGATGTACCAGCGGGCCAGGTCGGAGATCTGTCCGTAGCCCTTCTCGTCGAAGAACAGCGGCTCGCCGCCCTTCCACAGCGACTGGTGCGTGTGCATACCGGAGCCGTTGTCCTGGAAGATCGGCTTGGGCATGAACGTGACGCTGTAGCCGGCGGAGTGAGCGACGTTCTTAATCACGTACTTGTAGAGCATCAGCTTGTCGGCCATCGACAGCAGCGTGTCGAACCGCATGTCGATCTCGGCCTGGCCCGCGGTCCCCACCTCGTGGTGCTGCACCTCGACCTCGATGCCCAGCTTCTCGAGGGTCAGGATCATCTCCGACCGCAGGTCCTGGAAGCTGTCCATGGGCGGGACGGGGAAATACCCCTCCTTGTACCGGGGCTTGTACGCGAGGTTGGGGCCGCCGTCGAGCTCGAACTCGCGCCCCGAGTTCCACACGCCTTCGACGGAGTCGAGGAAGTAGTAACCCGAGTACTGGTTCTGGTCGAAGCGGGCCGAGTCGAAGATGTAGAACTCGGCTTCCGGGCCGATGTAGGCGGTGTCGGCGATGCCGGTGCCCCTGAGGTACTCCTCGGCCTTGCGCGCGACGTAGCGCGGGTCGCGGGAGTACGGCTCATCCGTGATGGGGTCGCGCACGAAGCAGTTGAGGACGATCGTCGTGTGCTCGCGGAACGGGTCGATGACGGCCGTGTTGGGGTCGGGCGCCAGGAGCATGTCGGACTCCTGGATCTCCTGGAAGCCGCGGATCGACGAGCCATCGAAGCCGTAACCCTCGTCGAAGCCCTCCTCGGTCAGCTCGTGGATCGGCATCGAGAAGTGCTGCATGAGACCCGGCAGGTCACAGAACCGCAGGTCGACGATCTCGGCGCCGGCGTCCTGTGCCAGCCTCAACACGTCCCCCGGGGTGCGCTGCTCCGCCACTTCGTCTCCTTCGTCGAGTGCCGGACGCATCTCCGCGCCCGGCGTTCCGCCGGCTGCCAAATCGGCGGGAGCCTATGCCCCCTTCCGCGCGCCCGGCGAGGCGCGGGTCGGTCACCGCCTGAGGCACGCTCCCAGCCTGCGATTTCGCATCCATTGCCCCCCAATGAACGCTCTGTTAAGCGACCCTGATCTGGGATTCCCGTGTGCGGTGCCCGGCGAGCGGCCTGCAAAACTGGTCGCATGGAACGACCCCTGGACTACGTGCTGCGCACGGTCGAGGAACGCGGCGTCCGCTTCGTGCGCCTCTGGTTCTCCGACGTGCTCGGCAAGCTCAAGAGCTTCGCGATCACGCCGGCCGAGCTCGAAGGCGCGCTCGAAGAGGGCATGACGTTCGACGGCTCCGCGATCGAGGGCTACACGCGCGTCCAGGAAGCGGACATGCTCGCCCGGCCCGACCCGGGCACGTTCGAGATCGTGCCATGGCGCGGCGACGACGCTCCCGTGGCGCGCATGTTCTGCGACGTCCACCGTCTCGACGGCGAGCCGTTCGAGGGCGACCCGCGGTACGTCCTCAAGCGCAACCTCGAGCGCGCGCGTGAGAAGGGGTTCACGTTCTACGCCGGACCGGAGATGGAGTTCTTCTACTTCAAGTCGGCCCGTGACCCGGAGCCTCTCGACACGGCCACGTACTTCGACCTCACCCAGATGGACATGGTGAGCGAGCTTCGCAAGCAGACCATCCTCACGCTCGAGGCGATGGGCATCCCCGTCGAGTACAGCTTCCACGAGCTGGGGCCGAGTCAGCACGAGATCGATCTCCGCTACACCGACGCCCTCACCATGGCCGACAACGTCATGACGTTCCGGCTCGTCGTGAAGGAAGTAGCGCAGGAGCTCGGCGTGTACGCCACGTTCATGCCCAAGCCCCTTGCCCACGCCTTCGGCTCGGGCATGCACACGCACATCTCGCTCTTCGAGGGCGACGTCAACGCATTCCATGATCCAGGCGACGAGTACGGGCTGTCGAAGGTCGGCAAGTGCTTCATCGCCGGGCTGCTGCGCCACGCGCCCGAGATCACCGCGGTCACGAACCAGTGGGTGAACTCGTACAAGCGTCTGGCGATCAATCGCGACGCGCCGATCATCGGTTACGAGGCACCGGTCTACGTGTGCTGGGCCCGGAACAACCGCTCGGCGCTCGTGCGAGTGCCGCTGGCCAAGAAGGGCAAGGAGGACTCGACCCGGATCGAGTTCCGCTCCCCGGACCCGGCGTGCAACCCGTACCTGGCGTTCAGCTTGATGCTGGCCGCGGGCCTCAAGGGCGTCGACGAGGGCTATGAGCTCCCGCCCGAGGCCACGAACAACATCTTCGAGATGACTCCCGAGGAGCGCGCCGCCGAGGGCATCGACTCGCTGCCCCGCTCCCTCGCCGAGGCCGTCGACGTGATGGAGCAGTCCGAGCTGGTCGCCGAGGCCCTCGGCGAGCACGTCTTCGAGCACTTCATCCGCAACAAGCGCAGCGAGTGGGCCGACTACCGGGCGCAGGTCACGCCCTGGGAGGTCGACCGGTACCTCGGCACACTGTGATGATGTCCGCCATCACCGAGCCGTTTCTCGTTTTCCCGGACCCGCCCCCGGCGCTGCTCGCGCAGACGCTCGATCTCGCCGGCCACCCGTGGAAGGCCGTCGCCAACGCGTCGATCGCCGCGCAGCACGAACCCCCCGACGGCTGGTCCGGCGCGGTGGTCTGCGCCGACGACGACCCGGAGGGCGCGTTCGGCATCTGCCGGGCACTGCGCAAGCGCGACGCGCCGCTCGAGCCGATCCTCTTGCTGGTCTCCGGCGCGCAGCTGGGTGAGCTGGAGATGCGCGAGGACGTCTTCGACGACTTCTGCCTCTCGCCGTTTCATCCCCGCGAGCTCGAAGCGCGGCTGCGACACCTGAGCTGGCGGACGGGGCACGACGCCCGGCCGGAGCTCGTCGACTACGGCGACCTCGTGCTCAACCTCGAGACGTACCAGGCCGCCATGGGGCACCGTCCGCTCGACCTCACCTACATGGAGTACGAGCTGCTTCGGTTCTTCGCCACACATCCGGGCAAGGTGTTCACCCGCGAGCAGCTCCTGTCGCGGGTGTGGGGCTACGAGTACTACGGCGGGGCGCGGACGGTCGACGTCCACGTCCGGCGGCTCCGGGCGAAGCTCGGCGAGGAGCACGCGGGGCTGATCCAAACGGTGCGCTCGGTGGGCTACCGCTTCGGCCAGCCCCGGTCGTTGCCCGGCGTCGGCGGGGGCGCGGAGACCTAGCGCTCCCCGCGTGCTACGAAACACGTGCGAGCCCGCGCCCTTCCGGGCGCCCGGCCGGCTCATGATCATCACCGACACAGTCCTCGAGTCCCGGTACCGCATCGACGCGCTGATCGACCGCGGCGGCATGGCGGACGTCTACCGGGCGCGCGACCTGCGGCTCCAACGCGAGGTCGCCGTGAAGGTGCTGCGCGAAGTGGAGCACGAGCGGCGCTTCGCAGCAGAGGCGCGCACGCTGGCGAACCTGCAGCATCCGAACCTGGTCCGGCTGCTCGATGCCGGCACGGACAACGGTGACGCTTTCCTCGTCCTCGAGCTTCTGGGCGGGGCGACGGTACGAGAGCTGCTCGAACGCGGTCCGCTCGATGCCGCGCGCGTCGCCCGCGTCGGGTCCGAGACCGCCGCCGCACTCGACTACATCCACCGGCGCGGGATCATCCACCGCGACGTCAAGCCGTCGAACCTGATGCTCGACGAGCACGGGTCGGTTCGGCTGGCCGACTTCGGCATCGCACGCCTCCTCGGGGGCACGGCGATCACCACGACGCACCAGGCGATCGGGACGATGGCCTACATCGCGCCCGAGCAGCTGGAGGGCGGAGACATCGGCCCCGCCGCCGACATCTACTCGCTCGGGCTCGTGCTCATGGAATGCCTGAGCGGGCGGCGCGTCTTCGACGGCCCGCCGGCGGTAGCGGGGGCGGCACGCTTGTCACGTGATCCTGCCGTGCCCGTGGCGCTCCCAGGGTCGTGGCCCACACTCCTCGGCGCGATGACCGCGCGTAACCCGGCGGCGCGCCCGACGGCCGCGGCCCTGCGCGCCTCACTCTCGAGCGGCGGGCCGGCGACCGTCACGACCGCGCCGGTCGCGCCGCGCGCGATACCCGCCGCGACCGGCCCGCCCCGTCGAGTCGACACGACCGTCGGACCACCTCAGGCGGCGCGCACTGATGTCGCGCCGCCATCGATGCGCCCGACCGCGCGCCCGCAGCCGCGGCGACGCAGGCGGCGCTGGCCGTGGGTGCTCGGGCTCATGATCTGGCTGCCGCTCGCCGCCGTAGGCGCATTCACACTGATGCCAGACCACAGCGGAACATCGCCCGGTACGCCGGCTCGACCAAGTCCGACCAACGCGACGCCGGTCACCGCTGCGCCCACGACGACCGTTCCGGAGACGCTCCCGCCCGACACCCTCTTGCCCGCCCCGGACAAACCCGGCAACGATCCGGCAGCGGACCTCCGGCGGTGGCTCGAGGAGCTGCAGAAACGGCTCCTCGGCGGGTAAAGGCTCCCCCGCTCTCGGATTCGACGTCTACCGGGCGGGTGCGAGGTGCTCGGCGAGGAACTCGGCGGTGCGCGCCCACGCTCGCGCGGCCGTGTCGGGCTCGTGCCACTGCGCGTACGGGTTGTCGAAGGCGTGGCCGGCACCCTGGTGCACGTCGATCTCGATGTTCGGCTGGGTAGCGGTCGCGGCCTGGAGCCGCTCGAGCGAGTCGGCGGGGATGAACACGTCGTCGGTGCCGATGTGCAGGAGCGCCGGGCACGTCACCTCGTCGATGCGCTCGCTCAGGAGCTCGACGCCGACGCCGTAGTACGCGACCACGCAGTCCGGATCGAGCTCGCACGCGGCGCCGTAGGCGAGTCCGCCGCCGAAGCAGAACCCGATGACGCCGACGCCGCGGTCGACGTCCGGTCGTGCCCGGAGAAAGGCCAATGCGGCTTCGACGTCACGAACACCGGCGTGCGGATCGAATTGTCCGATGAGCTCGAGCACCCGGGCCATCCCGGAGTCGTCGTGGGGAAGGTCGACGTTGCGCTCGATGCGCCAGAACAGGTCGGGCGCCATCGTGAGGTAGCCGAGGGCGGCGAGGCGCTCGGCGACGGCGCGCGTGTAGTCGGTCGTACCGAGCGCCTCGTGGAGCAGCACGACGGCAGCACCCGAACCCTGGTCCGGGACCGCGAGGTGGGCGTCGAAAGCGTCGCCGTCGTGCGACGGGACCCCAACCGACTCGGTCGTCACCGCGCTCTTCGCTACGCGGGATCGCCCTCGTGGCGGCGGTCGGCGTCCTCGGAGGAGATCCACCCGAACAGCGCGCTCCAGATGGCGCCGCCGAACATGATCGCAACCGGCACCACCAGGACCATCACCACGACCATGATCAGGGCGCCCAGCACGTGCGGAACGTTACCCGCTCGATGCTTGACGTCGGCAATGCGTCAGCGGAGCATGACTTGGGTGGCGCGACTGACGCGCTCCCAAGGAGGCGGGACGTGAACGATACGAAGTGGGAACAGTACGGCGCGCTTGCCGG
>JALZAA010000254.1 GCA_030948625.1 Actinomycetota bacterium | reverse complement strand
CGATCAGCGTGCCGACGCGGCTCCTGCATCGGGTGGACGATCGCGTCGCCAACGTGGGGGCGAGCCGCTACATGGCCGAGAGGATCCCCGGCGCCCGGCTCGTCGAGCTCGAAGGCGACGATCACCTCCCCATGTTCGGAAATGCCGACGCACTCCTCGACGAGGTCCAAGCGTTCCTCACCGGCGTTCGTCCGCCCCCGCTGGTCGAGCGACTGCTGGCCAGCGTGTTGTTCACCGATATCGTCGATTCGACTCGGCGAGCCGCACAGCTGGGCGATGCGAGCTGGCAGGACCTCCTCGGTCGTCACAACGACTTGGTGCGCGATCAGCTGCGTGAGTGGGGTGGCCGGGAGCTGAACACCACCGGCGACGGGTTCGTTGCCTCATTCGATAGCCCGACCCGCGCGATCTACTGCGCGTCGGCGATCACGAGAAATGCACCTGAACTCGGGATCGAGATTCGGGCGGGAATACACACGGGCGAGTGCGAGTGCAAAGGCAAGGACATCGCGGGCATCGCCGTCCATTTGGCGGCTCGGGTCTCGTCGCTCGCTTGTGCGGGAGAGGTCCTCGTGTCGCACACGGTCAAGGACCTGACAATCGGATCAGGGATCGAGTTCGATGACCGCGGCCAACACGAGCTCAAGGGGGTGCCCGGAAGCTGGCAGCTGTTCGGCGTCGTGGCTTGACAGCGTCGCCCCGTAAGGTGCTGTTTCCGCGCACCGAACTGCCGATCTGCGCCGTGCGTTCGAGCACCGAACGCGCGCGCCGAACGTCGGTCGACAGGTGCCGCCGGCGCGGCCATATCGGCACGTAGGTGTGTCGTGAACCAGAGCGAGTGGTCAGTGTTTGCGCTAGGGCTCGGTCTGGAAGCCGGAGCACAGGAGATCCAACGCCTCGATGGTCTCGGTGGCGTCGGCGTAGGCCTGCTGCTCGATGACGTGCCAGCCGTCGCCGATGCCGAACGGCGCGGGCCGGACGCGCAGGCGCCACGAAAGATGGAGCCGGCCGCCAACCTCTCCGACGGTGGCGTCGACGAGCTCGAAGTCGTCGGCCTTGCCGAACCACGAGCGGAACGCGTCGGCGACTGCTTCGGGTCCCTTCAAGTCCATCGGACCGGGCGGCAGCATCGCCCGGAAGTGAACTGTCGGGCCCAGCGTGGCGGCCATCCTGGCGTAATTGCGGTTGGCGAGGGCCTCGAGGAAGACGCCGCCGAGCGACCAGCGTGCGACCGTGTTGGTGTTCTTCTCTGCGACGACTGACATGGCGTCCTCCTGTCTCACCGCTCGCTTGCGACCGTACGCGGACAGGAGGTCGGGGTCGTCCGGGATTCACCCCACAAATGGACGTACGCGAGAACGTAACGAGTCCGACTCGTATGCTTTGATCGTGCGGGCAGGCGAGCGCGACTCAGAGCTGCGGCTGGCGGACCTCGTCGGGGCCTTCTCGCTCGCTACTGACCTGGGGTTGGGTCAGCCCATGGAGCACGTGCTCCGGTCGTGGGTCATCGCCGGTCGTCTGGGGGGTCACCTCGGCGTCGAGCCCGACGACCGTGGCGCGCTGTACTACTCGGCGACCCTGGCGTGGGTGGGTTGCGTGGCCGACACCCCGGAGCTCGCGACGTGGTTCGGTGACGACATCGCCTTCCGCGCCGATAGCCGCCGGGTGGACCTGGCCGGCCTGCCCATGCTCGGGTTCATGCTTCGCCATGTCGGGGTGGGCAGCCCGGCGCTTCATCGCATCCGTCTCGGCGCCAAGCTCGTCGCGACGGGCGGGAAGGGGGTCGAGCAGGTCCTCTTGTCGCACTGCCTGACCACGGCCCGGATGGCTGAGCGTCTCGGGCTCGGCGCCGATGTGTGCGACCCGCTGCAGCAGGTGTTCACCCGTTGGGACGGCAAGGGCGTGCCCGGCGGGGTGGGCGGCGAGGCGATCGCGTTCCCGATGCGGCTGCTCCAGCTCGCGGACATCGTCGAGGTGTTCCACCGCATCGACGGAACGGATTCGGCCGTGGAGGTGGCCCGCGCTCGTCGGGGCAAGCAATTCGATCCCGCGGTTGTCGACGCGTTCTGCGGCGTCGCGCCCGACGTGCTCGGCGACGCGTCGAGCGAGGTTGACTGGGAGGCACTCATCGACGAAGAGCCGGCATTGCAATGGCGGCTCAACGACCACGAGCTCGACGCTGCGCTCGAGGCCGTGGGGGACTTCACCGATCTGCGCTCGCCATCGCGGGCAGGCCACTCGCGAGGGGTTGCCGATCTCGCCGCTCGTGCCGCCGGGGACAGCGGCCTGTCGCCGGCCGACGTCGTTGCGGTGCGTCGAGCCGGCTGGCTGCACGACATCGGCCTGCACGGGGTGCCCGCGACGATCCTCAACAAGTCGGGCCCGCTGTCGTCCTCGGAGTGGGAGCGGATGCGGATGCACACCTATTACACCGAGCGAATGTTGGCCCGTTCGGCCGTGCTCGCGCGACTAGGAGCCATTGCGTCGCTGACCCACGAGCGGTGTGATGGCTCCGGGTATCACCGCGGACTCGGCGGTCCCGCCATCCCTGCGACGGCACGCGTGCTCGCCGCCGCGTGCGCGTATCGAGCCATGACCGAGCCCCGCCCGCACCGTCCGGCCATGACCCCCAAGCAGGCCACCGCCGAGCTTCGTGCCGACGTGCGCGCCGGGCGTCTCGATCCAGGAGCGGTCGACGCCGTGCTGGTCGCCGCCGGCCAAAGCCGGGGCAAGCGCCGCAGCGGGCCGGCCGGGTTGACCCCGCGGGAGGTCGAGGTCCTTGTCCTCATCGCCCGTGGCGCGTCCACGCGCCAGGTCGCGCAACGCCTCGAAATCACCCCCAAGACTGCGGAGACGCACATCGAGCGCATCTATACCAAGACCGGGGCGTCCACCCGGTCGACCGCGACGCTGTTCGCGATGCAGCACGGCCTGCTCGACACCCTGGAACCGCTCGATCTGTAGGGGGAACCCCGGACGATTCGCCGCGGCGCGATCCGTATCGTCCTCTCCAAGACGTCGAGAGAAATCGGCCGTGGGGAGGCAAATCCGTGGCGAACAAAACGGTCATCAGTTTGACCACCGGGCTCGAAGATTCGGAGACGGTCACCGTCGCATTCCTGGTCTCGGTCGGCGCGGCCGAGGCCGGCCGACCCACGCTCATGTTCCTCACCAAGGAAGCCGTCCGACTCGCGCTCGACGGCGTCGCGGTGGGTGTCGCCTGCGACGGCTGCCCTCCACTACCCGATCTCATGGAGCGCTACGAGGCTGCCGGCGGTCGCTACTACGTCTGTCCCATCTGCTTCGACGCCAAGAAGCTCGACAAAGCCGCGCTGATCGCCGGCGCCGAGCTGCAAGGCACCGCCCCGCTGTGGCAATGGATCGGCGACGAAGGCGCGACGACTTTCAGCTACTGACGTTCGCCGCGCGTCGTTGCGAGAACAGGCCGAGGCATCAACCTGGAGCGCCATCAGGGGCGCGCCCCTCGACACATCTTGGCCGGAGTCGTACCGTCAGGCCCTAGCGAAACTCGGAGGACAACGATGGCGGGGATGCAGAAGAAAGACTTCGATCAGCCCGACGAGACTCGGCGATTCGATCACGGTCGCATCGACCTGGTCACCCTTCCGCGGGCCACGATCGGGCGTGCGGTCTTCGAACCGGGGTGGCGTTGGTCGAACGACGTCAAGCCCATCGCGGGAACCGACAGCTGCCAAGCGCCACACACCGGCTACGTCGTCTCCGGCCGGCTCGGCACACGCATGGACGACGGTCAAGAGATGGAGTTCGGGCCAGGCGAAAGCTTCGAGATCCCGCCGGGTCACGACGGCTGGACGGTCGGCAACGAGCCGGCGGTCGTCCTCGACTTCACCGGCGCCGAACACTACGCCGAATCTTCGTAGAACGATCGCAGCCCCTACAGAACCTCCGGATGGCTAACCGGTGGGGGACGGCGCGCGGTTGGGTCGCCATGCGGCGTCGTGCATGCGGAGGGCGACAACGAGCCCGGAAGCGGCGGTGAGGATGCCGACGACGATGATCGCGGCGGACTCGTCGATGGCGTCGGCGGTGATGCCGACGAGGAGGCCGCCGGCCGCGTAGCCGAGATCGCGCCAGAGGCGATACACGCCGACGGCTGAGGCTCGCCAGGCCGGGTGAGCGCGGTCGCCGATGGCAGCAATGAGCGTCGGGTATACGAGCGCGGTGCCGATACCCATCGCCAGTGCGGCCGTGATCCAACCGAGGTACCCGTGGGCGGCGACGAGCCCGAAGATGCCGGCGGCTTGCAGCCAGAGTCCGGCGACGATGAGCGGTTTGCGGCCCGTGCGGTCGGACCAGGCGCCGGTGGCGAGTTGGGCAAGGCCCCAGGACGCCGGGTAGATGGCGGTGATGATGCCGATGCGACTGATCGTGAGCCCTTCGTGCGCGAGGAAAATGGGCACGAGTCCCCAGACCATGGCGTCGTTGAGGTTGTTCACGAGGCCGGCTTGGCAGATCGCCGACAGTGAGCGATCCCGCAGTGTCGTTTCGAGGAACGTGGTGCGGAAGGGTCGGGGGGCTGCGAGCCGTGGGTGCGAGCGCGCTTCTTCTTCGGCATAGCCGCGGGTCTCGCGCACGAAGACGACCGAGAGCACAAGTCCCGTTACCGCGATCGCGATCCCGAGCAGGAACGGCGCGGGTCTGGGGCCGAAGCGGGAGGCGAGCACCCCGGTGACGAATGCGGCGACGGCGACCGCGCCGTACCCGGCGGCTTCGTTGAGGCCGAGCGCGAGCCCGCGGCGGCGCGGCCCGGCGAGATCGATCTTCATGATGACGGTGGTCGACCAGGCCAAGCCCTGGTTGATACCGAGGAACACGTTGGCTGCGACGACGACGGCCCAGCTCGGTGCCCAGATGATCATGGGGGCGACGGGGAGTGCCGCGACCCACCCGAGGACGAGCAACGGCTTTCGGCCGTACCGATCGGAGAAGTGCCCGGCGGCGAGGTTGGTTGCTGCTTTGACGAGACCGAAGGCGACGAGGAACGAGAGAGTCGCCGACGCGGAAGCAATCGCGAAGTCGCGCCGGGCCAGCAGCGGCAGCACGGTGCGTTCGGTGCCGACCATGGCACCGACGAACGCATTGACGACGACGAGGAGCGTGAACTGGCGCCAGTTGGCGGCGAGGCCGAGCCGCGGCCTGCCGACCGCGGTCGCGCTCACTGATGGATCGGCAACCCGGCGGCTTCCCAGGCGCCGATCCCGCCGACGAGGTTGACCGCCTTGATGCGCCGGCGTTCGAGGAGGCTGGCCGCCGTGGCCGACCGCTCACCGTGGCCGCAGAACACGACGGCCTCGTTGGCATCCGGGGTGCGCCCGGCGATGATGTCGCCGAGCTCGATGTGCACGGCGTCGGGGATTCGTGCCTTATTGAGCTCGGCGGTTTGGCGGACGTCGACTAGAGCCGCGCCGCTTGCCATCCGACGGCAGGCTCCAGGCGCGTCTGTCTCTTCCGTGCATCGTGTGGGGAGGTCGGCGGCGGTCCACGCGTCGATGCCGCCGTCGATCCAGCCCAGGACTCGGTCGTAGCCGATACGTCGCGCCAGCCGCACGGCCTCGGCGCGGTCGGCGTCGTCGACGAGCAACACGATCGGCGCGCCGAACGGAATGACCCAGCCGAGCCAGGACGCGAAGGCGGGTCGCAGCTCGATCGAGACCGCCCCCTGCGGGTGGGCGCGCGCCCACTCGTGGATCGGGCGGGCGTCCACGAGCCAAGCACCCTGCGTCCCGAGGGACTGTGCCGTCTCGGGGTCGAGGGGCTGGGGGAGTGCGAGCTCGCCGAGGAGCGCGGGGCGCCGGTTCACGTCGCGCAGACGCAAGAAGTAGGGCGGGAAGCTGCCAAAGCCGGCCTGGAGGGCCCGGATGAACGTGTCCTCGTCGTCGATGCGGAGCAGGGGATTGGCGGCGAGCTCGTCGCCAATCGTGCCGGCGGGCGCCTGTCCCGGTGCGGCGGCGCAGAAGGAGCCCGCACCATGCGTGGGCCAGAGCGCAGTGGACCCGGGAAGCCGACTGAGTCGCTGGACGCTGCGGAACTGCTCGCGTGACCATCGGTCGGTGTCGGCCGCGTCGACGAGGTCGGTTCGGGCTGCGCCGCCACGAATGAGTGAACCGCCGCTGAAGACTGCAGTTGGGATGCCGTCGACAATCACTAGATACGACAGATGCTCCGGCGTATGGCCCGGGGTGCCCCATGCCCGCACGAGAACGTCACCGAGTCGGAGTTCATCCCCGTCGGCGAGCCCTCGGTGTCCGTACTCGAGGAATGCGTCGCGCGCCGCGTAGATGTCGGCGCCGGTCCGCTCGGCAAGCTCGCGGCTGCCGCTGACGAAGTCGGCGTGCAGATGCGTCTCAAGCCCGGCCACGATGCGAAGCCCGAGACGGTCGGCCAATTCGAGGTGACCATCGATGTCGCGGCGCGGGTCCAGCGACGCTGCGAGACCGCCGCCCAGCTCGACGACGTACGAGGTGTTGCCCAGCGCCTCGTCCGCGAGGGCGTGGACCCTTCCTGCGGAAATCGCGGTCAAACGGACGCCTCCCGGAGGGCGCGCGCGAGCGAATCGATCGACGCCGGAACCTCACGCTGCAGTTGCCGACTCCGGACACGGACCAGAAGTGCGCGCCGCCAGAACGTCTGCGGGTGCAATTCCCAGGTCACGGTGACGCGCGACTCGCCGCCGACCGCGGCTTCGACCGTCCAGCGCCAGCGCGCGTACGACGGGTTCCCGTCGTCGGTTTGCGACCGGTAGGAAAAGACGAAGCGGCCCGGGTCGTACTCCTCGATCGTTGAGCGACTCTCCCAGCTGTTGCCCAAGGCCTTCAGTTGGACGACCCACTCCGCGCCCGGACTCAGCGTTTCCGGGCGATCGACGACCTCGACGATGATCGAGTTCCACTCGGGAAGGCGATCGACGTTCGTCAGCAATCCGAACACGTCGCTTGCCGGACTGGAGACAGTGCGCTCTGCAGTCCCGGTCCTCCCCATGACGACCTCCTTGGTGACTCTGGGTTGCGGGCGAGGAAGGAGTAGCCGAACACCTCGTAGGCGCGGGCCTTGTCCTCGCCCTCCGACCCGCCGAACGTGTCGACGGGCTCGCCGATGCTGACGTCGACGAAGCCAATCTCGTCGAGCATCGCCTTCCACCCTGCGCACGGCAGGCCACCGGCAATTCAGCCGGTCCACAGGTCGATATCGCGCAACGCCTCCGGCGGCACGGGCTTGCCGTTGGCGATGTCGGCGAACTGCACGTACCCACCCGGTCGGAGCACACGCCGGATCTCACTGAAGGCGGCGCGCTTGTCCGGGCACAGGTTGATCACGCCGTTCGAGATGACCACGTCGGCCCAGGCGTCCTCGACCGGCATCGCCTCCAACAGCCCCTTGCGGAACTCCACGTTCTGCAACCCGAGGATGTCGACGGTGGCGGTCGACTTGTCGAGCATCTCGGGCGTCATGTCGATACCGACGACGTACCCGTTCGTGCCGACCTGGTGCGCGGCGAAGAAGGAGTCGAAGCCTGCGCCGGAGCCGGCGTCCACGACGCGTTCCCCAGGTTCGAGCGCGCGGAGCTCGAACGGGTTCCCGACGCCGGCAAACGATTCCACCGCCCGGTCGGGCAGGGAATCAAAGAGTGACATGTCGTATCCGAGACGCCGGGCCGCCGCCCGCCCGGTATGGAAGTGGTAGGTCGCGCTCGGTGCCGTCGCGACCCCGCGGTACTTGCTCTGTACTTCCTCGCGTAACCGAGCGGCGTCCACCGCCAAAGCTTCGGTCATGACCTCTCGCCTCCGGCTGCCGCGCCAACTCCGACCGGGAGCCCGGCGCGTTTCCATTCCGGGAACCCATCCTCGAGGCGGCGCGCCTCGAAGCCTCGCCGTCGCAACATTCGCACCGCGTCGTCGGCAAAGACGCAATACGGCCCGCGGCAGTACGCCACGAGCTCGACGTCAGGTGGCAACTCGTCCAGGCGGCGCTTGAGGTCACTGATCGGCAGGGATCGGCCTCCCTCGACGTGCCCGGCTTCGAACTCCGCGGCCGGGCGTACATCGATCACCGTCACCTCGCCACGACGGAGGCGCCGAGCGAGCTCGTCGCGAGTGATGGGCTGCAAGCCGTCACGTTGCCCGAGGTATGCCTGCGCGAGTCGGTCGACTTCCGCCACATGCTCGCCTGCGACCTCGCGCACCACCGTCCAGAGCTGCAGGACTTGCTCGCTCGCCAACCCATAGAAGACGCGCGTCCCGTCGCGACGAGTTCGCACCAACCCGGCTTGCGCCAAGGTTCGGAGATGATGGGAGGTATTGGCGACGCTCTGCCCGATCTCCGCCGCCACTTCCTCGACCGATCGTTCCCCTTGCGCCAGCAGGTCGACGATCTCCGCCCGCCGCCCGCTCGCCAGCGCCTTGCCCACCGAAGCCAGCGCCTCGAAGAGCGCTTCCTTGGCCGCCCGAGAACCCACGAAAGCAACGTACGGCTGGCCTGCCGCCTTGTCAAGCAATCATTTGAACATTAGATAACGGCGGCTAGAGGCGGCGTTCGCGAACGGTCCGCCAGGACTGCCAGGTGATGCGCAGGATTACCGCCGTGATCGCCAGGCCGATCACCGGGTCCGCCATCGGCAGACCGACCGCGACGACCGCCGCGGACGCAACGACGCCGAGGCTCACGTAGGCGTCGGCGCGAGCGTGACGACCATCTGCGATCAAAGCGGGGCTGTCGAGGCGCCGACCGGCTCGCGTGCGGATCCGAGCCGCCAGATAGTTGCCTGCGAACCCAATCCCTCCCGCGAGTGCCAACGCGACCAGGTGATCTGGCGCCGCGGGGGAGAGCAGTCTCCGAATTGCCTCGACGCCGGCAATACCCGCGCTGATCGCGATCGCGGCAACGACCGCCAGCCCGGCCCGCCGCTCCGCCACCTTCGATTGCAGCGTAAAGGCGATGGCGAGAGGCACCGCCGTCAACGCGTCACCGAAGTTGTGGATGAGATCGGCAAGCAGCGCGACGCTGCCGCTCGCCACGAACACCACGACCTGAATCGCCGCCGTCGCGCCCAACACTGCGAGCGACTTGGTAACAGCACGGACGCCCTCGCTCGATCGCGTGATGGGGTCTTCGACGAACCCGTGAGAGTGCCCATTGTGCGGACGATGAGCATGACCATCCGCACGCTGCGCACGGCCGGTGGTCTCAGCGACGGGCGTCGAAGGACGGAACGCCAAGCGGAGGTGCCGGTGACGACCGCGGTCCCGGTGGCGGTGAACTCGTGCGCCGTGACGATGGAGCAACGGATCCACCTGCGACGCGCAGCTCACGCGCTGGTCCCACCATCGCAGACGCAGAACTCGTTGCCTTCGGGGTCACGAAGGAGCACCCAGTTGTTCCCGTGCTCGGACCGTGCCTCAGGCTGGACCCGCGCGGCGCCCAAACCCACGAGCCGCGACGCCTGCGCCTCGATGTCGACGACATGGATGTCGAAGTGCATCCGGTTCTTGGTCTGCTTCGGTTCGGGCACGCGCTGCAACAGGAATCGCGGTCCCGACTGCCCGCTCGGAGGTAGCAGCAGGACGTAGCTGCCGGCGCCCCCGATCAGGTCGTAGCCGAGCGCCTCCGACCAGAACGTCGCCAGCATCTCGGGGTCGTGACAATCGAGAACGAGACCGAGCTGCGCGACCACGACCCCAATCCTTCCATCTCTCCAACTCAGGCACGCGTCGCTGCAACCAGCCAGGCAGTGGAACCAAGCCAGATTCCTTCGGGCTGTTCGTGGGCTTCGAGCACCCCGCGTACCGCGGCGATGGCCTTCCGCTCGGTCTCTGCGTCGGCGCCCTCGAACAACAGGCGCGCCATGCCGGTGCCGTGCAAGAACTCCGTGGCGTCAGCCGCGTCGTCACCCAAGAACACCTGTTCCGTGACCTCATTGAGGTCGACGTGTTCGAAGCCTGCATCCGTGAGAACGCGACGCGTGCGATCAGGATCGCCGAGCGAGAAGGGGCCGGGCGCGCCCTCCGGACCGAGATCAGGAAAGGGCACATAGGAAAGCGCCGCACCCGCCGGCACCATGATCCAATCGTTGAGGGGAAGGTCTTGCCAGCACAGGAAGACGAAGCGCCCGCCAGGGCGAATCGCCGACGCAACGTTGGCGAACGCAGCCACCGGATCCTCGAAAAACATTACGCCGAATCGACTCATCGCCAGATCAAAAGCCGCGGGCGAGAAGGTATGAACCTGAACGTCGCCCTGCTCGAAGCGCACGTTGGTGACCCCTTCGGCGCGTGCCCGGCGCTCGGCCTCTTGGAGCATCGCGGCTGACAGGTCGACTCCGAGTACGGACCCGGCGCTCGCGGCGTGTGCCGCGGCCCTGGTCGTCAGGCCGCATCCGCATCCGACGTCGAGGACGCGATCCGCCGCGCCGACCGCTCCGGCGTCCAAAAGGTGAGGCGTGATCCGCTGACTGAGCGAGTCATAACGATCGGCGTGCTGTACCCAATGGTCCCCTTCGCGGCCGTCCCACTCCTCGGCCTGCTCGACGTTAACGATGTGGTCAGTCATCCGGATTCCTCCACATCGGGCCGATAACGTTCGCAACGTAGAAGTCGTGGGTTCAAGTCTCATCACCTCCACGCCGTTGTCCAATTCACAACATCGACACAGGTCAACAGGCGAAATGCCCTTCCGTTCGGTCGCCTGAGCCGCCGAGGCTCATGTTGACCGCGAGAATGTTCGTGCGGCGATCGAGCGAGACGAGCGCTGGTCCGCTCGAGGAGCTGGTTGGCGG
>JALZAA010000233.1 GCA_030948625.1 Actinomycetota bacterium | reverse complement strand
GACACGAAGCGATCGCGGAGCGTGACGACGACCGCGGTCGGCACGTCGATGTCACCCACCCACTCGTGTGAGCTGAAGCGGCCGAGCGCCGCAACCGCTCCGATCATGGCGACCGGGTCACAGCGCCGCATCTCGGCCATGGCCCACTGCGGCATCCGCATGCCGTCGAGGTTCTCGGGCTCCGGTGGAAGCGCTTCGACGGGGACCGCTCGCCTCGCCCACGGGAGAGCACCGGCGATGTTCAGCGCGGCCACGACGCCCGCGATCCCTCGGAAGCCCCACCTTTGGACCGGATGCCCGCCGAAGTTGCGGCTCGTCGCGCACAGCACGAGACCTTCGACGCGCTCACGGTGGCGATACCACATGAGCTGCGCGACCGGACCGCCGAGCGAATAGCCGACGGGGATGCAGCGATCGACGCCAACGGCATCCATCAGCGAGATCGCGTCGTCGGCGCAGTCCGCGAGGCGGAACCGCGCGCCGCATCGCAGCCCGTGGCCGTGCCCGCGCAGGTCCATGGCGATGACCCGGAACCGTTCGCTCAGCGGGCCGAACGAGGGAAACCAGTTCAGCGGCCCCGTCGCGCCCAACCCGTGCAGGAGCAGGAGCGTCGGGGCTCCCACCGGGCCTGGCACGTCGTAGGCCAGGACGGTGCCACGCCCCGCGAGCTCCACGGGCGTGCCGGCGGGAAACGTGTCTGCCGACACTCTCCCCAAGCTGAGCCCGATGACGTCGAACACGCGACCTCCCCTCGCCGCGTTCCTGCCGTGTACCCGTCTAGCAGATCGCACAACCGATGTGGTGGTTTCATGATTCCGCTATCCGCGTACGATGCCGCCTTATGGGCTTGTTGCGGCGAATCGAGGCTTTCCGCGACCGCGATCCGACACTCGCGACGTTCGCGGAGCGACTCGCCCGGGTGCACGGCGAGGGGCCGCTGGTCGAGGAGCACGGTGCCGATGGTCTGCGTCTCAACTACGACGATGCTGCGGCGATGGTCGCCCGGTGGGCCGGCTCACTACGCAAGCAGGCCGGGCGCGGTGACCGGGTCGTCGTCGCGCTGCCCAACCGGTACGCGGTCTTCCTGGTGACCCAGGCCGTGGCGCGCGCCGGCGCTGTCGCCGTTCCCGTGAATCCGCAGATGCGGCCCAAAGAGATCGAGCACGTCGTCAACGACTCGGCCGCCGCGCTCGTCGTGCGTGACACCGCCGAGCTCGAAGGCGGTGAACCGGTCGATGCCGTGCCCGTCGAGCCGGATGACCTCGGCGCGCTGTTCTACACGTCCGGCACGACCGGGCAGCCCAAGGGCGCCGAGCTCACGCACCGGGCGCTGCTCGGGCGCACGTCCGGCGGTGTGCTCTTCCCGTCGGGGCTGCGTCGCGACGAAGCCGTGTCGGGCATGCCCGTCGCGCACATCGCCGGGTTCTCCCTGCTGCTGCAGCTGGCCGCGTTCGGCATTCCGGTCTACCTGCTGCCGAAGTTCCGGCCCGACGACGCGCTCGACGCCATCGAGCAACGCCGCGCCACCGTCTTCGTCGGCGTTCCGGCGATGTACCGGATGATGGAGGAAGCGGGCGCCGACACGCGCGACCTGTCGTCGGTGCGGATGTGGGCGTCGGGCGCCGACGCGATGCCGCACGCGCTCGCCCGCCGGTTCCAGAAGTTCGGCGCAACCGCGCAGCTGCCGGTCGTGGGACGCACGATCGGCGAGGCCGTCTTCGTCGACGGCTACGGCATGGTCGAGTTGGGCGGGGGCGCGGCGGTGAAGGTCCTGCCCCCGGGGCTGCCGCTGCCGATCGGCGGCCTCCTCGGGTTACCAATGCCCGGGTACCGCATGAAGATCGTGGACGACGACGGTGAGGATGTGCGGCGCGGGGAGGTCGGTGAGCTCGCCATCAAGGGCCCGGGCGTCATGCGCGGCTATCACGGGCAGGACGACGAGTCGCGCGACGCCGTCACCGAGGACGGCTGGTTGCGCACCGGAGACCTCGCGCGACGAAGCTGGATCGGGCTGGTGGAGTTCGCCGGTCGCAAGAAGGACGTGATCAAGCACGGCGGGTACTCCGTGTTCGCGGCCGAGGTCGAGGAGGTGCTCGGCGAGCACCCCGATGTCCTCGAGTGTGCGGTCGTCGGTGTCGAGGACGCGCGTAAGGGAGAGGTGCCGGCGGCGGCGGTGCGACGCCGTGACGGCGCGTCGCTCAGCGAGTCCGAGTTACGTGACTGGGCGGCCGAACAGCTCGCGAAGTACAAGGTGCCGCAGCGCATCGTGTTCGTCGACTCGCTGCCCCGCACCGGCACCGACAAGGTGCGCAAAGCGGACGTGGTCAAGCTCTTCGACTGACGCGGCGGTCGTGTGCGCCGGACGGGCGATATGACGTTTCGTGTCATACTGCCCGCGCACGAACTCGCCGGGCAGGCAGGGGGACTCATGGCGAAGGTTGAGGAGTCCGAGTCGCGCGTCACGCTCGACACGAGCGACGTCGACCGTCAAGTCGGCAAGCCGGTCGGCGGCGGGCAGCTGAACGATCCGGTCGCCGTCAACGACATCCGGCGTTGGGCGCAGGGCATGCAGTACCCCAACCCGTTGCACTACGACGACGCGTTCGCAGCGCAGACCAGGTTCGGGCGCATCGTCGCGCCACAGTCGTTCACGATCTGCTGCGACGTCGGGCACGGCGCGGGACCGGCGATCGTCGGCGGCATTCCCGGCACGCACATGATCTTCGGCGGCGACGAGTGGTGGTTCCACGGGCCGCGCGTCCTTCCCGGTGACCTCCTTCGGATGCAGCGCCGCTTCCACGACTACAAGGTCACGGACACGAAGTTCGCCGGGCCTACGATGTTCTCCCGGGGGGACACGCTCTACCGCAACCAGCGTGGCGAGGTCGTCGCGTTGCAACGGTCGACCGCGGTGCGGTATCTGGCCGAGGAGGCGCGACGTCTCGGGTTCTTCGAGCGCACCGCTCCTCGTCCCGAGTGGACCGACGCGAGGCTCCAGGACGTCGCGGACACGCGCATGGCGTGGGTGCGCTCGAACCGGCAGGGTGATTCGCCCCGCTGGGGAGACGTCGACGCCGGGGAGAAGCTGCCGCGGCGCGCGATGGGGCCGCACAGCATCGCCAGCTTCGCCACCGAGTGGCGCGCGTACACGTTCACGGTGTGGGGCTCGAACTATCACGAGGGGCCAGAGCACCTGCAGGAGGCGGGCTGGCTGCCGGAGATGGAACGCAACCTCGAGGCCGCCGAGGAGGATCCCGCACTGGCAGACGGCCTCTACCGCGGGCCGTCGCGGGGGCACGCCGACGACGAGCACGCGCAGCTCGTCGGGATGCCGCGGGGGTACGGCTACGGGGCGTCGATGGGCGCGTGGGTCCTCGACTACGTCGGCTACTGGGCCGGTCACGACGGGTTCGTGCGCCATTCCAACGTGCAATATCGCTTCCCGGCATTCGACTGTGACGTCACGTACCTCGATGCCGAGGTGACCGGCAAGCGCCTCGACGACACGCTCGGCGCTCCGCTCGTGACTCTCGAAGTGGTGATGACGACCCAGGACGGCGCGGTGATGGCCAAGGGCCCGGTCGAGGTGCAGCTGCCCGAGTAGCGGGCGCGGGGCAGTGACGACCTTCCGGGGACCACCCGCGGAGACCGAGGAAGGCATCGGCGCGCTCACGCTCGGTGGCTTCCTGCTCGAGGTCACGCGCCGAGATCCGGAGCGCGAGGCTCTCGTCTTCCACGATCCCGACGCGGGAACGGTGCGATGGAGCTACCGCGACGTGGAGCGCGAGGCGCGCCGCGTCGCACGGGCGCTCCTCGCCGCCGGCGCCGGGAAGGACACGCGCGTCGGGATCCTGATGGGCAACCGCCCCGAGTGGCTGGTCGCCGCGTACGGTGCCGCGCTCGCGGGTGCCGTGGCCGTCCCGATGAACACGTACTTCGAACCGCCCGAGCTCGCCTACGTGCTCCGCCATTCCGATGTGCAGGTCTTGCTCACGCAGGAGCGGCTGCTCGGGCACGCGTACGTCGACCAGCTCGCGGCGCTTTGTCCCGAGCTTCTCGACGCGGCGCCGGGCGGTTTGCGTTCCGCGGGATTCCCGCACCTGCGCCGGGTGGCGGCGGTGGGCCTGGACGCCACGCGCGGTGCGGCCGAGCCGTGGGACGCATTCCTTGCGGAGGGCGAGCGCGTTCCCGGCGCGCTGGTCGACGCCATCGCTGCCGACGTCACGCCCGCGGATCGCACTCTCATCATCTACACGTCGGGCACGACAGCTACGCCCAAGGGCATCCTGCACCCGCACCGCGGCCCCGCCTTGCAGAGCTGGCGGTTCGCGCAGCAGCTCCGCCTCGATCCGAGCGTGCGGGTGTGGAGCGCGTTCCCGTTCTTCTGGTCGGCGGGCTTCGTGATGGTGATGGGCGCCACCCTCGCGGCCGGCGGATGTCTCGTGCTGCAGGAGCACTTCGAGCCGGGCGAGGCGCTGCGACTGTTGGAAGCGGAGCGGGTGACATCACCCCACGCGTGGGCACATCAGCTCGCCGAGCTCGAGGACCATCCCGCCTGGCCGACGGCCGACCTGTCGGCCATCCGCCACTGCGAGGCGTTCACGAGCTTCGGTCGTCACCCCAGCGTGCGCGTCGACGACACCTGGAGTCCCCGCGCCGCGTACGGCCTCAGCGAGACCTGCACGATCATCAGCTCACTGCCGGCCGACACGCCGCGTGAGATCCGCGAGCGAAGCCAGGGTGCGATCCTTCCGGGCAACGCCGTGCGCGTCATCGATCGCGACACCGGTTTGCCGCTGGCGGGTGACGCGATCGGCGAGATCACGGTGAAGGGCCCGACGCTCATGCTCGGCTACGTGCGGGCGCTCCCGGAAGACTGCTTCGACGACGACGGTTTCTTCCACACCGGCGACGCCGGCTACGTCGACGACGAGTCCTACCTGCACTGGACCGGGCGCATCACGGAGATGATCAAGACCGGTGGTGCCAACGTATCGCCGGTCGAGATCGAGGAGACGCTGTTGCGTCACCCGGCTCTATGGACGGCGCGCGCGGTGGGGCTCCCGGACGACAAGCTCGGCGAGATGGTGGTGGTGTGCGCGGTCGCACACGACGGCGTCGACGTCGACGAGGACGACGTCCGTGGGTTCCTGCGCGGGCGTCTCGCGTCATACAAGATCCCGCGCCGGGTGTTGTTCTTCGATGAGCACGAGCTCTCGCTCACCGGTAACGCCAAGATCCGCGCCGAGGACCTGCGCGCGTTGGCTACGGCGCGCCTCTCCGTTTCCTCTTGAGATCGAAGATACGTTCGCTATCGATTGCTGTGTGCTTCGACGCGTCCGGCCAGCTTGTCGAGCGCCATCGTCCATCCGGCAGCACCGGGGGAGTCACTGGGAATGCCCGCATGGGTCATCACCATGTTCGTCCGGCCACCGACGTCTTCGAGTTCGACGCGAACCTCGGTCGTCGTCGGATGCTCCTCCGGCATGTTCATGTCCGCGGGCGTCATCACGTTGCCGTTCTCGTCGGACATGGACTCGGTGTAGACGAGTCGTTCGTTCTCGAGGACCTCGCGGTACTCGCCGGTGAACCACATCTGCATCGGACCGTTCGGGGTTTGCATCTCCATGCACACCAGACGGGTGCCGCCGACGCGCACGTCCATCCTCGCGACGGGAATGGTCGCCCCGTCGGGGCCGTACCACGCCGCGAAGTGTTCTGGGTCCGTCCACATCTGCCAGATGAGGTCGACGGGGGCATCGAAGCTGCGTTCGATTCTCACCGCGTCCTGGGAGCCGTTGTCGTCAGCCATCGTGTTTGCCTGTCCTTCGTTGCGGTCGGAGTTGTTTGAGGTAGTCGTCCATCCGGTCGAAGCGGCCCTCCCAGACGGGGCGGTACTGCTCGGCCCACGTCGACACCTCCTCGAGTGGTGCGGCGTCGAGCCCGCACGGCCGGTACTGGGCTCGTTGACCCCGTACGACCAACCCGGCCCGTTCGAGCGCCTTGATGTGCTTCGAGATGGCCGGAAGCGTCATCTCGAACGGCTCGGCGAGCTCGTTGACGGTCGCCTCGCCTCGTGCGAGACGGGCCAGGATCGCTCGCCGCGTCGAGTTGGCCAGTGCGGCGAAGGTCTCGCTCAGCCGGTCGTCGTCGATCGTCATTGTCATGGCGCGCCCCTGCACTTTCCTGAGCGGCTAATTAACCAATACGGAAAGTACAAGAGGGCTCCGGTGCTGTCAAGCGTGGACTGCACCCACCCACCTTCGCCGGACTCAGGCGGGTGGCGACCAGCCAGGGTCACGCCCCGTGAGGCCGATGACGCGATCGAGCAGCGGTGCGTCAACCGGCACGTCGACGACGGGACCGAAGAGGCCCTGGCGCGCCTCTTCCTGTCCGGGCCCGGAGAATTGCGCGACGAAGCCTTGCACGGCCTCGAGGGACTCCGGGTCGGGCTCGTAGGGCTGGCCGCTGGCTCGGGCGACGTCCCAGGCGTGGATCACGATCTCGTCGAGCGCGACCAGGCCCGCGACACCACCCGGCAGGTCGACGCCGCCGGCCTTGGTCATCCCGTCCCACGCGTCCGCGTCGTGCCACGCGTCGGCCAGAGCGGCCAGATCCTGCGGGATACGCGCGCGCCAGTCGTCACCTAGTCGCGACGCGTCGCCCGACGGGCCCTGAGACGTCGCATCGCCGGTCTCCTTGCGCGCCGCGCCGGTGAATGCGAGCGCGGCGCCGCCGACGTGGTCGAGGAGATCGCCGAGGCTGTACCCGGGGTTCGGCGTCGGTGCGTCCAGCATTTCGTCGGGAACTCCCCGGACGAGGTCAGCCATTCGTTGCGTAGCGGGTTCGAGGTCGACGAAGGTCATGGCGCAGCGCTCCTGGTAGTTGCGGACGGTCTTCTGCATTCTCCAGACGAGACGGCAGCCGGAAACTCACCGACGCGGCGTCAGCAAGCTCGAGCACCGACCGCCGGCGGCACGGGTCAGGGCGCGACCGCGGCGTCTGTGAGTGCGTGGATGGCCGCGAGATTCGCCGCAAGCTCTGGATCGACGCCGTAACGGGACGCGAACCACAGCGGGTCCGTGTACTGCACGACCGTCTCCGCGCCATCGGCTGCGACGAGGACCCGCAGCGGTAGGTCGAGGGCGGCCTGCGGCGACGACAGCATGATCGGGGTTCCGGCGCGTGGATCGCCGAAGATCACGACCTTCGTGTCGGGCATGGTGAGCCCGACGCGTGCCGCCTCACCGCTGTGGTCGATGATCGCGAAGACCTTCACCGACTTCCCGGTCAGCACGGCCTGGAGACGGTCGACCGTCTCGGTCACGCTGTGCGCGCTCCGCTTTCTCACAATCCCGTCCGGCGTGCCCATCTCGTGCCTCGGTGCTCCGTTCCGAATCCTCGTGAGTCAATAGACAGCGTGCCCGACTCGCAGACCGATCATGTGTAGCGTCGGTGGCGATGAAGGCAGCCGTCTACTACGAGACCGGAGCGCCCAGCGTCTTCCGCTACGAGGACGTGCCCGATCCCGGCTGTGGGGCCGGCGACGTGCTCGTCGACGTCGAGGCGATCAGCATCGAGGGCGGCGACACGCTCAACCGCGCCGGCGGGGAGATGGCGAGCTCGCCGCACATCGTCGGCTACCAGTGTGCGGGGACGATCGCCGAAGTGGGCCCCGATGTGACCGACCGTGAGCCGGGGCAGCGCGTCGTGTGCACGATGCTCTGGGGGTCGCACGCGGAGCGGATCGCGACGCCGTCGATCGTCACATGGGTGGTGCCCGACGACCTCGACATCGTCGAGGCGGCGTGCGTGCCGGTTCCGTGGGGGACCGCCGACGATTGCCTGTTCGAGTTCGGTCACCTGCAAGCGGGCGAGACGGTCCTGGTCCAGGCGGGCGCCAGCGGCGTCGGGCTGGCCACCATCCAGCTCGCCAAGCGTGCCGGCGCAACGGTCCTCGCGACCGCGTCGAGCGACGAGAAGCTCGAGCGCCTGGGCGAGTACGGCATGGACCACGGCATCAACTACCGCGAGGTCGACTTCGCCGACGCGGCGCGGGAGCTCACCGGCGGCCGCGGCGTCGACCTCGTCGTCGACTCGGTGGGATCGACGCTGCCGGGAAGCGTGCGCGCCCTCGCGTACCGGGGGCGCGTCACGCTCGTCGGCAACGCCGGTCGCGACCCGCAGCCGTTCGACGCGTCCGCGCTCATGATGGGCAACCAGACGCTCACCGGCGTGTTCTTCGGCGCCGAGGTCATCACCGAGCGGGCGCAGGCGACGGTCGCCCGCCACCTGCAGGACATCGCCGCCGGCGACCTGCGCGTCGTCGTCGACCGCACGTTCCCGTTGTCCGATGCCGCCGGCGCCCATGAGTACATCGAGAGCCGGCAGGCGTTCGGGCGCGTGGTACTCGTTCCTTAGCTGTCAGCGGCCTCCACGAGCACGAGCCAGTTCCCGGAGTTGTCGCGCATCACGGCCTCGACGCCGTACGGGCGCTCCGACGGCTCTTGCACGAAGTCGACGCCCTTGGCGGACAGCTCCTCATAGGTCCTCCGGCAGTCGTCGACACGCAGGCCGAAGCCGCCCATCGTGCCGGCGGCGAGCGCCCGGCGGACGGCCTCGGCGACGCCGTCGTCGAGGGGCGGCCCCGGGAGCATCAGGTGCACGTCGAGCTCGGGCTGACTCGGATGGCCGACCGTGAGCCAGCGAAACCCGTCCCCCAACGAGACGTCCGCACGCTCCTGGAAGCCCAGCACGTCGACGTAGAACCTCTTGGCTTCTTCTTGATCGGTGACGTACAGCGTGAACAGCGAGATGTTGGTGATCATGCGCAGAACCTACGACGCGCGGCGCCGCGAATGCTTCTCCGGAATTGCGAAACTCGGCCGCCTGTCGCTGAGGCCATGCATGAACACGTAACACCCCGGGATGTGCGGCGCCCCCTGCTCGGCGAACCGCGCCTGGTACGCGGACGGCGAGACGCCGACGAGCTCGGCGAACTTGCTGCTGAACGACCCGAGGCTCGTGTACCCGACCAGATGGCACACCTCCGTCACCGTGAGGTTGGTGGCGCGCAGCAGGTCCTGTGCGCGCTCGATGCGCCGCTCTGTCACGTAAAGCGCCGGCGTCTTGCCGTACGTGGCGGCAAAGCAACGGAGAAAGGTGGTACTTGGAGATTCCGGCGGCCGCGGCAAGGCCGTCGAGATCGAGGGGTTCGGCGTAGTAGCGATCCGCGAGATCGCGGCCCCGTCGAAGATGGAGGAGGAGCTCTTCGGGGACGCGTGTCATGTGGCCGGCACCGACGACACCAATCGCTCGGTCATCTCCCAGAGTCGGCGCGCCGCGTCGTCGTCCTGGGCCGCCTTCGAGATCGGCGCCGGCTTGCACTTGAAGAAGTACGCGCCGGTCACGCCCTCGACCTCGGGCGACGACGCCAGGTAGATCGTCGTGCGCGCGCCGCGCTCGGAGCTGATCGCAAACGGCGCGCCGAGTCGGATGCCAAACCCGTAGACGAGGCCCAGGTCGCCGCCGCGTCCGAAGTCGCTGCGCACGAACCCGGGGTGCAGCACGTTCACGGTGACGCCGGTCCCGTCGAGTCGGCGAGAGAGCTCCCGTGCGAAGTAGATGTTCGCCAGCTTCGACTTGTTATAGGCGTCCATCCACCGGTATCGACGCTCGGATTCGAGGTCGTCGAAGTCGAGGCCGCGGCGGGCGCCCTTGTGGGCCATCGATGCCACCACCACGACGCGCGCGGGCGCACTGGCCTTCAGCCGGTCGAGGAGCAGGTCGGTGAGGAGGAAGTGGCCGACGTGGTTGATGCCGAACGTGGCCTCGAACCCGTCCTCGGTCTCGGTCCGGCGCCGGAGGATCAGGCCCGCGTTGTTCACCAACACGTCGAGGCGATCGTGCCGGGTGACGAAGTCGTTCGCGAACGACCGGATCGACCGGAAGCTCGCCAGGTCGAGCGGCATCACATCGACGTCGGCGTTGCCGCTGCGCTCGACAATCTCGTCTCGCGCGGCGCGACCGCGCTCCTCGTTGCGTGACGTGATGACCACCCGGGCGCCCTGGCTCGCTAGCCCGACCGCGGCCTCTTTGCCGATCCCTACGTTCCCACCGGTGATCACGACGACCTTGCCGCTCATGTCTCCCATGGAATCCCCCAAGGTCACGCTGCGCCCTCGCGCCTGCAAGCTAACCGGTGGGGCGCATCCGATGATCCTGCCCGCGGCGAATCAACGTGGGATCATCGACGTTCGTCGGTCGTGAGCGCGAGGGGAAAAATTGAGTCAGGGCGCGTATCTGCCGATCGAGAACTACGGAGTCGTCGGTGACCTCCACACCGTCGCCTTGATCGGCACCAACGGCTCGGTCGACTTCATGTCGTACCCGCACTTCGGGTCGCCGACGATCTTCGCCGCGCTGCTCGACGCCGAGAACGGCGGGCGGTTCGAGATTCGCCCGTGTCTCGACACCGGGAAGGTCAAGCAGATGTACCTCCCGGACACGAACGTGCTCATCACGCGCACGCTCGACCGTGACGGCGTGGCCGAGGTGTCCGACTTCATGCCCGTCGGCATCGACGGGCACGAGCACAACCACGCGCTCGTCCGCCGCGCGAAGGGCGTGCGGGGGGAGACGAACTTCGACGTCGTCTTCGACCCGCGCTTCGACTACGGGCGTGCCGGCCACAAGGTCGACGTCCGCGAGCGCGAGATCCTGTTCCACTCCGAGGGTGCCGACGGCACGACCGTGCGGCTGCGCTCGGAAGTCCCCCTCGAGGTGAAGAACGGCGCCGCCGTCGGCAGATTCACGCTGCACGCCGGCGAGACCGCCGCCTTCGTGCTCGAGCAGGCCGAGCCCGGCAGGCCGAGCCCGTCCGAGTCACCGCACTACGTCACCCAGGTGTTCAAGGACACGGTCAACTACTGGCGCACATGGATCGGTCGCTCGCAGTACAAGGGCCGCTGGCGCGAGACCGTCAACCGCTCCGCGCTGGTGCTCAAACTGCTCGTGTCGAACGAGTACGGATCGCTCGTTGCCGCGCCGACGCTCGGTCTCCCGGAGGAGCTCGGAGGCGAACGCAACTGGGACTACCGCTACACGTGGATCCGTGACGCGTCGTTCACGCTCTACGCGCTCATCAGGCTCGGCTACACGGCCGAGGCGGGTGCGTTCATGCGCTGGATCGAGGATCGTTGCAATGATCTCGACCCCGACGGCTCGCTGCAGATCATGTACGGGGTCGACGGGCACAAGGACCTCACGGAGGAGATCCTCACCCACTTCGAGGGGTACGACGGCTCGTCGCCCGTCCGCATCGGCAACGGCGCCTACGACCAGCTGCAGCTCGACATCTACGGCGAGCTCATGGACTCCGTCTACCTCTACAACAAGTACGGCGAGCCGATCTCCCATGATCTCTGGCACAACCTCGTCCGGCTCGTCGACTGGGTGACGGAGCACTGGCAGCTTCCCGACGAGGGCGTGTGGGAGGTGCGCGGCGGCCGCCACGAGTTTCTCTACTCACGCCTGATGTGCTGGGTTGCCGTGGACCGCGCCATCCGGCTCGCCGACCGCCGCTCGTTCCCGTATCCGTACGACCGGTGGCGGGCGACCCGTGACGACATCTACCGCGACATCTATACGAGCTTCTGGGATCCGGACCAACAGGCGTTCGTCCAGCACAAGGGCACGAAGACGCTCGACGCCTCGACGCTGTTGATGCCGATGGTGAAGTTCATCAGCCCCACCGATCCGCGCTGGCTCTCGACGTTGCGGGCGATCGAGCACACCCTCGTGGAGGACTCGCTCGTGTTCCGGTATCGCATGGGCGACGGCGCCGCCGACGGTCTCATGGGTGAGGAGGGCACCTTCAACATGTGCTCCTTCTGGTACGCGGAGGCGTTGGCCCGCTCGGGCGACGCGCAGAAGGCGCGGCTCGTGTTCGAGAAGATGCTCGGCTACGCGAACCACCTCGGGCTGTACGCCGAGGAGCTCGGTCCTCACGGCGAGCACCTGGGCAACTTCCCGCAGGCGTTCACGCACCTCGGGCTGATCAGCGCCGCCTACGCGATCGACCGCAAGCTCTCCGACTCGGGCTGGGTCGCGTAGGGCCGTCTGGTCCTACAGCTCCACGTCCCACGACCGCGTCTCGAGGGTGTCACGAATGGTCGCGAGGAACGCGGCCGCGTACGCGCCGTCGAAGGCGCGGTGATCGAAGCTCAGGCCGAGCATGCCGACGGCGTGGATGGCGATGGTCTCGGTGCCGTCGTCGAGCTCGACGACCACGGGGCGGCGCTTCACCCCGTCGGTCGAGAGGATCGCCACCTGCGGCTG
>JALZAA010000200.1 GCA_030948625.1 Actinomycetota bacterium | reverse complement strand
CGCCGCTCGCATGGGACGCAACCCGCAGACCGGAGAGCCAATCAAGATCGCCGCGGCGCGCAAAGCCCGGATCACGCCGCTCAAGACGTTCAAGGAAGCGGTACTCGCGAAATCGACAAAGAAGAGGAGGTAGACCGGACTGGCGCGCCCAAGAACGCAATCGGCACACCCGCAGACGCGAGGTCCGCTCGCGAGCAAAATGATGCGCGCGCATCGTTTTCGCGAATTGCCAGACCCGCAGCCGCGAGGGCCGTCAGCTGCACGGAAACCGGCCGGGCTACCTCGGCCGGGAAGTTTCGCTCGATCGCTTCCTGGCAAGAAAAGAAAGAGCTCTAGCAGCTAGGGGGCAGCTACGGATGCCGGGTGAGCGGAGCAAGGCCGGTCAGGTGACCGAGGCCGCGGGCGAGCAGAACCGGCAGGTCGCGCAGGCAGCGGCGTCGGAGGTCTCGCAGGGGGTGGTCGAGCGCCTGGGTGCGGCGCGCGTCAGTTCACGCCACCGCACCCAGGCGAAGGCCGACGAGCGAGCGCGGAAGGTGGCGCGGCACGAGCACGTCGAGTTGATCGTGCATGGCCGGGACGGCCGGATCCGCCAGCGCGACAGCTACGGCAATGACCCGACCAGCTCCAAAGGCTGACGGTTCACAGGGGGACGTGATGGCGACAGACGTGCGATCCGGCAGCGATACGAATGGGGGCGCGAGCGAGGGCGTGAAGCGACGCGCCCGAGGGAGGTGCCGCCCCGCGGCTGGTTCGATGCCCTGAAGCGAACACGCCGGGGGATCCGCGACACCAACGCGTCGATCATCGCTGCCGGCGTCGCCTCCTACGCCTTCTTGGCCCTGGTGCCGGCGCTGATCGCGGTGGTCGCCATCTACGGGCTGGTCGCCAACCCCGCCGACGTCAAAGATCAGATCACTTCGTTCACCAGCGCCCTACCCCGCGACGCTCAGAAGCTCGTGTCCAGCCAGCTCAGCTCCATCACCGGCAAAGCCGGCAGCGGGACGGGTATCGCAGCCGCCATCGCAATCGGCGCCGCGCTGTGGACCGCGTCCAGCATCGCGGCGCTCAACACCGGACTCACCGTCGTCAACCGCGAGAACGAAAACCCGAGGGCCGCTCAAGCGGCGCTCCTTGGCCCTCGTGCTCACGCTCTTCGCCGTGGTCGGCGTCCTCCTGATGCTGGCTCTCGTCGTGGCGCTGCCGTCCGTGGTCGACAGCGTCGGCCTCAGCGGCATCGGCGGCACCGCCCTCGAGCTGGCCCGGTGGCCGCTGCTGGCAGGCATCTTGTTCGTCGGTCTGACCGTCATCTTCCGCTACGGCCCCCAGCGCCGCCGGCCACGCCGCACGCGTCGCGCAACGCGACCCCGCGGCCGCCATCGAGCTCTACCAACGAGCGATTGCTTTCAACGAGTCGTCCGGGGATCTGCTCCTCGAACAGTGGAGCCGGGCGCAGCTCGTCAGCCTGCTCGCGAGCGCCGACGATCCCGACCGTGCACTCGCGAGCTTCGTGGAAATCGTGAACGCCTGGCGTATCAACGGCGACACCATCCTGGCCGGAGCCATCGGACGGCTGGTGGTGTTGCTCACCGGCTTGGGCCACCTCCACGGCGCGGTGCAGCTGTACGGCGCCGCGACCCGCTCGGTCCTCCTCGATGCCTGGGTACCTGAGTTGGAGGCGACCATGGCCGCCGCGCGCGAGAAAATAGGCAGCAACGCGTTCCTCAGCGCCCGCGACGCCGGCGCCGCCCTGAGCTACCAATCCGCAGGCGACCTCGCCTGCGAACTCATCAGCATCGCTCGCGCGCAACTCACATCAAGCCAGAAAGCGACCACTCAACCTCCTGACTCCTAAGAAGTAGAACGCCTCGGTGCCGGCGGTAGGGGACGCGGAGGACCTGATCTTCGGGGACGTCGTTTTGGGGCACGTCGCGGATCTCGCAGAGCGTTCGTTGCGCACGGACCGAAATCGTTCGCCTGGCCACCATGCACCTGGCGCTCATCCCCGCCGTCTTGTACGCGCTCAGCACGCTGGCTCCGATGCCCGCGCACCGGCACTAGCGCTCCGCGCCGCAGACGCAACGAATCAGAGTCAGGTGCGTGGGTTGGGGGCCGCGGCTGCTGAGCTTCGAGGGTCGATGACGATCTTGGCGTGCTGGCCCGCACCGGTGAGCGCGTCGAAGGCGGAGGCGACACCGTTGAGGCCGACGGTTCCGGTGACGATCGGGGTGGCGTTGACTTTGCCGTCGGCGAGCATGTGGAGGGTGTCGCGGAACTCGAGGGGCGTGTAGCCGACGACGAATCGCAGGTCGATCTCTTTGTTGATAGCCATGGCGGGCCGGAACTGGTCGGGTTCCATGCAGACGCCGGCAACGACGACGCGCGAGGACAGTGGTGCGCTGGAGGTGATGTTCTCGATGATGCCGGGGACGCCGACGCACTCGAAGATCACCGGTCGCTTCGGCTTGGTCGCGCCGACCTTCTCGAGGAGGGCGAGGACGAGATGGGGTGGCACGGGAAGCTTCTGGAGCTTCTTCATGGCGGCGAGACCTCCGTAGGCCGCACGCGAGATCGACGTCGAGTAGCCGCGATCACCGAGCGCGCCATACGGGGATTCGTCGCTCGGGTCCACGACGATGTCGGCGCCGCAGGCGGTCGCCAATGGCCGCCGTGCCGGTGAGAGGTCGCTGGCCACGATCGTGTCGACACCCTGAGCCTTGAGCATGCAGATCACGGCGAGACCTACCGGGCCGCACCCGATCACGATGGCGGCGTCCTTCTTGGAGATCTCCGAGCGCCGAACGGCGTGGCGACCGATCGCCATCGGTTCGGTGAGCACGGCCACATCGGCCGAGAGCCCGTTGGGAACGGGGAGCATGAATGCTTCTTCGATGAGGACCTGCTCGGCGTACGCGCCGGGGGCCGACGCGGATAGGCCGATGGCGTGCATCTCCTTGCCGTGTCGGATGAGCGGTAGCGCGACGACTGGTGTGCCGGTCGCGATCTTCTTGGTGGTCCCGCGGCCGTAGTCGGCGATCTCACCGCAGAACTCGTGGCCGAACACCACCTGCTGATCGGAGCGCATGAAACCGTCGTAGCCGGCTTCGGCCAGCACGTCGGCTTGGGCGTCGGCGTGGTGGCGGGCGTGCAGATCGGAGCCGCAGATGCCGCACCCCGTCACGTTCAGCAGGACTTGGCCTTCGCCCGGCTCCGGTGTCGGCCGCTCGACGACATCGAGGTCGCCGTTGTGGCAGACGACTGCCTTCATGCGGGCAGGAGGCTGTCGTCGAACGGCGGGAGCGGCTTGATGAACGGCTCGAGGAGCTGGCCGGCCTGCTCGACGGTCAACACGTCGGTGGGGTCGAGCTTGATGTAGGCGTGCTCGGCGTCGTCGAACTCCCAGATGTCCTCCCCGACGAGACGGCACTGGTCGTCGTAGGTCCAGACCATGCAGATCTGCGACTTCGTGAGATACATCGCGTCGGGGTCGGCGTCGACACCGGCCGCGGCGAGCTCGGAGCCCAGTGTCTGCTGGTAGCCGATCCCGCGACCGACGATGAGGTGGTCACCGACGGCGACGGTCTCGTCCTCGACGTAGAACACGCACTGGTCCGTCGCCGTCCAGTGGCCGTAGAGCGCGGCGACCTGGTCGCGGCCGTCCAACGCGAACCGGCCTTGGGCGATGAGGCTGAACCGGTAGTGCGGATGCTCGACGGTCAGGGTCGGGTTGAGGATCTCCTCCCACCGTCCCGCCGATTCGAGGTACCGGTGACGTAGGTACGACTGCAAGAGGTACCGGTGCCGCGGGTTCTGGGTGGTCGCGAGCACCTTTTCCACCGCGACGTTCTGCTTGGTGATGTCGAGCTGCTTGATGTCGAACTCAGCCATAGCACTCACTCCTGTGGTTGGGTGTCGGTGGGCGCGGTGATCTCGCGTTTGAGGATCTTCCCGGTCGGTCCCTTGGGGAGCTCGCCCACGAGCCATACGACCCGCGGGTACTTGTAGGCGGCGACCTTGGCGCGGACGAACTCGAGCAGCTCGTCTGGCGTGGCCTGCTGTCCAGGTTTGAGGACGACCGCGGCGCCCACGTCTTCGCCCAACGAATCTTGGGGTACCGCGATCACGGCGGCCTCCAACACGGCGGGGTGGGTGTAGAGGACCTCTTCGATCTCGCGGGGGTACACGTTGTAGCCCCCGCGGATGATGAGATCCTTCTTGCGGTCGACGATGAAGAAGTAGCCGTCTTCGTCCACGGTGGCGATGTCGCCGGTGTGGAACCAGCCGCCACGGATCGCCTCCGCGGTGGCGGTCTCGTTGTTCCAGTAGCCCTGCATGACGAACGGGCCCCGCATCACGATCTCGCCCGGCTCGCCCTGCTGGACGTCGTTGTCCTGGTCGTCGACGACTCGCATCTCGGTGCCACCGACGGGCACGCCGATCGATCCCGGTTTGCGTTCGCGGTCGCGCAGGTTGAACGACGCCATCCCGGTCGTCTCGGACAGTCCGTACCCTTCGAGGATCTTCGCGCCGAACGCGTCGTCGAAGCCGCGCAGCACCTCGACGGGCAGGGCGGACCCGCCCGACACGCACAGCTCGAGTGTGGACACGTCGAAGCGGCCGCGCTCGGGGTGGTGCAGCAGGGCGGTGTACATGGTGGGGACGCCGGCGAACGTCGTCACCCGGTCCCGTTCGATCACCTCGAGGACGGCCACCGGGTCGAAGCGGGGCACCAACGTGAGGAGGCCCCGAGCGAGCAGGGTGGTGTTCATGAGCGAGTTCATCCCGAACACGTGGAACAGCGGCAACGTGGCCAAGGCCACGGAGTCGGGCCCGGCGCCGACGAGGTTGAGGGCGACGGCGGCCCCGGCGCGCAGGTTGGCGTGGGTGAGCACGGCCCCCTTCGGCTTCCCGGTGGTGCCCGAGGTGTAGATGATGACGGCGGCGTCGTCGTCCGCACGATCCACGAAATCACCCACAGCTCCGACGCGGCTGAGCCGGTCGTCGAAGTTGCCGGGCGTGACGAGGATGCACCGCACCCCTGCGGTCTTGCTCCCGGCCGCGGCCTCGGTGTCGAACCCGTGCCAGGCGAGCAGCCAGCGGGCACCGGCGTCGGAGAGGTGATACGCCACCTCGGCGGACTTGAGCAACGGGTTCATCGGCACCACGACAGCGCCGAGGCGCAGCACGGCGTAGTAGACGATCGGGAAGTACGGCACGTTCGGCAGCAGGACCCCGACCCGGTTACCGACACCGACGCCCGCGTCGCGCAGCAGGCCGGCCGTCTGCGCCACAGCCGTATCGAGGGCCGCATACGACAGCGTGCGGGCGTCGAGCCTGACCGCCGGACGGTCGGGCGCGTCGGCCGCTGCCGTCTCGAGCTCCGTCGCGAAGTTGGTCACGATCCCGTCCTCTCTGGCCTGGGACCGCTCACGGTACTAGT
>JALZAA010000192.1 GCA_030948625.1 Actinomycetota bacterium | reverse complement strand
TACCCGAGGTGCGCCCGACCGTCGTCTGCTCGACGCGTGACCGGAACATCCTGGCCATCGAGAGCGAGGTCCGCGGCGCACTCGTGAACGGCGTCGAGTCATTCCTCGTCGTCCAGGGGGACATGCTCCCCGAGGTCGAGCATTGGAGCAATAGCTACGAGGTCGTCGAGCACCTTCGGACGCTGCAGACCTCGGTCGCCCCGCTGCGGTTCGAGGTCGGCATGAGCACCCGCTCGCGGGCGTGGACGTTCCGCCGCAGGGTCAAGGTCGGCTCGCAGTTCTTCACCACGGGCCCGGCGATGGATCCGGCGACGGTGCAGCCGTGCGCCGACCGCCTCGAGCTGCGCGAAGGGGACCCGCCCGTATACCTCGAGGTGATCCCGCCGTTCAGCACGTCGTGGGTGAAGCGCCTGGAGCAGGCCGGAGCGCTACGCGTGACGGAGGCGTTCCGCGCACGGCTCGACGCCGTGCCCGCGAACGAGCGGCGGCGGTGGGCGTGGCGGACGGCGCGCGCGATCGCGGCCGAGGGCCGGCGTGCCGGGTTCGCGGGGATCGTGCTCATGGGCCTGAAGTTCGAAACGGTCGCCGGCGAGGCGTACGCCGCGTGGCACGACACCGCACTCGCGCCGGCCTGATCCGAAGTGCAGACTTCGCGCGTGCTCACGTCCAACGCCGAGCGGTCCTTTTACGCGCCCGTCGACGCAGAGCTCCGCGAGCTGCAGCGGCGGCTGCTCGAGGTCGGCAACGGCGGACATCCGACCTTCGCCGCCGCGGTGCAGCATCTGTTCGGCTCGCCGGGCAAGCTCCTCCGTCCGACCATCGTGTTCCTGTCGGCACGGTTCGGACCGGCCCGTGACTCGGAGGTCGTGCTGAACCTCGCGCAGTCGCTCGAGCTCGTGCACACCGCGTCGCTCGTGCACGACGACATCGTCGATGAGGCCGAGCTCCGCAGAAATGTCGCGACGGTGAACGCGACCTGGGATGACGACGTCGCGCTCATCGTGGGGGACTACCTCTTCGCGAAGGCCTACTCGCTCGCAGCGGTCCTGCCCAAGCCGGAGGTCATCGCGATCGTGGCCCAGACGGTGTTCGCCCTGTGCGACGGGGAGCTGAACGAGGTGACCGCGGCCAATGCGCTGCCGAGCGAGACGAAATACATGGAGCGCATCGAGCTGAAGACCGCGTCGCTCTATGCCGCGTGCTGTCAGGGGGCCGCGCTGCTGGCCGACGCGGAGCCCGAGCACGTCGCCGCCCTCGGGGCATACGGCACCAGCCTCGGACTCGCGTTCCAGATCACTGACGACGTGCTCGATGTGGCCGGTGACGAAACGGACTTCGGAAAGGCGGTCGGCCGCGATCTGGCGGAGGGCATGCCGACGCTGCCGATGATCTACGCCGTCGACGAGACGGGCGATCGCGCACTCGCGGCACGGATCATCGCGCCGGGAAAAAGCCCCGGCGAGGTGCGCGAGCTGCTGCGGATCATCCGTGAGTCTGGGGGCGTCGAGCGCGCGAGAGCACGAGCGCTGTCCTTCCACGACGACGCCGTCGCTGCATTGGATTCGTTGCCCGGCCGTCCGGAGCGTGACGCGCTGCGCGACATCGCCGACTTCGTCGTGCGACGGGTCCGCTAGGCCGGCCCGCCACGGCCCGCCCGACCGCCCCGACGGCGGCCACCGCGGTGGCGGCGCTTGCGCGGGCCACTCTGACCGGGCGCCGGCACCGTCGTCGCGCGCTCTTGCCGCGGGACCTCGTCCGAGCCATATGAGCCCACGCCCTTCGTGTGCGCCGGCACGGGATCGAAGGTGACGCCCAGCTCCTCGGCGGTGAGCGTTGCGCGGGCGCCGTCGATCATCCCGACGACGATCGCCTCCTTGGTCATCGACACGCCTTGGACCTGCGCGCACCCGCCGGTCCCGCATTGGCCGCTCACGCACGACGGGATGTGGAAGGTCTCGCCGAGCTTCGGGAGCTTGCCCTTCACTTCCTGGTAGGTCTCGAGCTCGTAGATCAGGCAACACTTGAGGCGACCACAGACGCCGGTGAGCTTGCTCTGATTCAGCGGCAGGTCTTGATCCTTCGCCATGCGGATCGAGATATTGGAGAACTTGTCCAGCCACGACGAGCAGCAGAGCTCGCGTCCGCAGGTGCCGACGCCGGTCATGATCTTGGTCTCATCGCGCGCGCCCAGCCGGCGGAGCTCGACGCGGGTCCCGAACTGCGCCGCGAGCTCGTCGCTGAACGGCGCAAGGTCCAGCCCGCTCGCCTCGGTTGAATAGAAGACGACGACGTTGCCCCCGTCGAACTGCCAGTCCGTTCCGAGGACGTGGATGTCCAGCCGAAGGCGGCGCGCGGTGGCGCCCGCGGCCTCGGTCGACTCGGCTTCGCGGCGCTTGTGCTTCGCGAGCTCGAACTTGTCGCTCGCGCTCGCCTTGCGGACGAGCGTGCCGAGCGGCGGATCGACCTGCACCAGGGGCGAGTCCGTCGGCAGGATCTGCACTCGCGCCGCATCCTGCCCGAGCTCGGTCTGCACGATGACCCATTCATTGACGGAGAGATCGGCGACTGGTCCCGGCTCGAAGAAATACATGCGGCCGGCGGTCTGGAACCGGGCTCCCACGACGGTGCGGCTCATGCGGCCGCCACGTACGGGAGGCGCAGCGCGAGGATCTCGAGCATCGCCCGGGCGTTCGCGTTCCAGAAGAGGTCGCGCCGGAGCTTCTGCACCAGCAGCGACGCGTCGACGAGCTCGCGGGCGTCGGTCGCCGCCGCGATACGGGCGGTCTCGATGGCGCGGTCGGGGCGGAGCGGGGCGTCCTCGAGGCCCCGCGCGCGCACGGCGGCGTCCCGCAGCAGCTCGACCCAGTGCTCGAAGCGCCCTTCGATGGCGTCGGTCCGCTTGCGCATGTCGCTCTCGTCGCTCAGCTTGGCCGCCCACTCGAACCGCTCCGTGAGCCGGCTGCCGATGAGGTCGAAGAACTCCTTCTCCAATGCGCGCCGCGTCGTCCGTTCTCCGCCTTCGTCGCCGGCCAGCCGGATGGCCATGCCGGGATGGCCTGCCGCGGCGGCGGCGAGCGCGTCCGCGTCCTTGATCCCGCGCTCGCGGAGGCCGGCAGCGATCTCGCCCGTCGCGACCGACCGCAGATGTAGCGGCTGCACGCGCGAGCGGATCGTCTCGAACAGCGACTCGGGTGAGAGCGTGATCAACAGGAGCACGGCGTGCTTCGGCGGCTCCTCGAGGGTCTTGAGCAGCGCGTCCTGGGCCACATCGCTGAGCTCAGCCGCGTCGTCGATGATGACGACCTGGGCGCGGCCCTCCAGCGGGCGCAGCGCGAGGTGCTGCTGCATCGACCGGACCGCCTCGATCTCGATCTTGGTCTTGCTCGCGACGTCACGCTCGATGAGCA
>JALZAA010000425.1 GCA_030948625.1 Actinomycetota bacterium | reverse complement strand
TGGTCAAGTCGGTCGCGTTCGGGATCGGGGTCGCGGCAAGCATGTCGGCGCTCGGTGCGGGGGAGCGCAAGTTCGCCGACGCGCTGTCACGGGCAGTTGCCCGGGTGCTGCCCGGCAACTCCGAGGTATGGCGCCCGCTTGCACACGCTTTCACGCTTGCGGGACTCGGTGCCGGCACCCGCGTGCTCGCCGTCAAGGCACTGCATCAGATCGAGCACCAGCAGGAGGCGGCCGAGCCCGCCTTCGACATCCCGCCGCCCAACCGACTCCTCAGTGGGAGCGTCGAGAGCCAAGTGCCGTTCGACACCCTGTCGCGCGCCGGGCGTCGGTACGTGTGGATGGCGTGCGCGCCCGACAAGATCGCCGAGGTGATGGGCGAGCCCGCCGTCGCGACGCCCATCCGGGCCTACGTCGGTCTCGCGAGCGCAGCGACGGAACAGGAACGTGTTGCCCTGACGATGCGTGAGCTCGAGCGCACAGGTGCCTTCGATCGCGCCTGGCTGATGATCGCGTCGCCGACGGGCACCGGTTACGTGAATTATGCGGCCGCCGCGATCCTCGAGTTCCTCACGCGAGGCGACTGCGCGACCGTCGCAATGCAGTATTCGGCCCGGCCGTCGCCGCTCTCGCTCGACCGCGTTCGCGAAGGCCGTCTGCACGCGCAGATGCTCGGCGCCGCGATACGCGACCGAGTAGCGGCATGTGCTCCGGACAAGCGGCCGAAGGTCGTGCTGTTCGGAGAGAGCCTCGGCGCGTGGACGAGCCAGGACGGCTTCGTCGACCAGGGTACGCGGGGTCTCGTCGAGGCCGGCATCGACTACGCGATCTGGATCGGTACGCCGCACTTCAGCAAGTGGAAGGAACGAGTGCTCTACGACGAGCGCCCCGACGTCGACCGCGCCCTTGTCGGCCGCTTCAACGACATCGGCGAGTGGGAGGCGCTCGACCCCGCGACCAGAGAACGCATTCGCTACGTGATGATCACGCACTACGACGACGGCGTGGGGGTATTCGGTCCCGAGCTCGCGATCCAGGCGCCTGAGTGGCTCGGCGATCCCCAGATGCGCCACGCATCGGTTCCCAAGGGCATGCGGTGGGCGCCGGTCACGTCGTTCTTCGAGGTGCTCGTCGACATGAAGAACGCCGCGAACGTCGTGCCCGGCGTCTTCGCGGCGAAGGGGCACGACTATCGCGCCGACCTCCTGCCGTTCTTCCAGGCGGTGCTCGGGCTCAGCGCTACACCCGAGCAGCTGGCGAGCATCGCTCAACGGCTGGTCGACCGCGAGCTGTTCCGCAGCGAGTGGATGAAACAACATGGAACCGCGGACAAGAGCTTGGCAGCCGCGGTGCTGGCGCGCTTGATCCGCGAGGAGCGCGAAGCCGGGCGTGACGCTGACGAGCGACTCCTCGGACTCGTGCGTGCGGTCGCGCTGGAGGAGTTCGACGCAAGCGCGGGCGTCGCTCCTTCGTGACGCGCGTTCGGCACGCGGTCGCCGCGGAGGTCGCGGCGATTGGTTGCGTTGGCGTGTACAACGTCGTTGTCACGCGTCTCCGCCGGCGCGCGCGCCTGCCGGCGAATCTCGGAGCAGCCGTCGCGCTCGCCGGCCTCGCGCGGATGTCAGGTGTTTCCCCGTCGGAGCTGGGCCTCAGTCGGGCGAGCGTCGGGCGGGGGACCCGGATCGGTCTCGTGGCGGCCGCGACGCTTGCTGCTGCCTCGGCGGGCGCGGTCGCGATTCCGCGAACGCGCCGGCTGCTGACCGACGAGAAGATCACGGGCACGAGTCCCACCGAAGCTGCGTTCGAGACGCTCGTGCGCATCCCGCTCGAGACCGCACTCGCCGAAGAGGTGATCTTTCGGGGTGTGTTGCTGGCGCTGGGCTTGCGCAGCCGTTCGCGCGGATGGGCCGTTGTGACGTCTTCGATGCTGTTCGGGCTGTGGCACGTCGTCCCCACGCTCGGCACAGTCGCGCGCGGTGCGAATGACCGGCGGGACGCGCACGCCGCCGCGTCGACGCCCGCGGTGGTCGCGTCGACTGCGATGGCGGGCGCGGGCTTCGCATGGCTGCGACTGCGTGCCGGCAGCGTGGTCGCCCCCGCCTTCGCCCACGCGGCGCTCAACATGGCGGCCTTCGCGGGCGTCCGGATCACCAGTGGGATCGGTTCGCCCGCCCTCGTGCGGTGACGAATGGCCCCGAACCCGACCCGATTCACTCGCGGACCCGAACGACGTGGGAGAAGGCGCGCGCGGATCGTTCCCGTCAACGGCGGCGGAGTAGAAGGCAGAACGGAAAGGGGAGCCCGGCCGAGGCCGAGCTCCCCGTTTCGCGGTGGTTGCCGGGCCGTCAGGCCAGGCGGCGGTAGATGATCTGCGTCGTGAGGCCCGGCTCCTCGGCGTAGACGCCTTTCGTCTCCTTGTCGACGAATTTGGCCCAACCCTCGTCACTGGCCAGCGCCTGCTGAGCGGCTTCCATCGCTTGCACGTTCTCGTAGCCGCTTGCCCACGCGACGCCGCCGTAGATCCCGGTCACGTCGGCGAGGAACAGCGACGGTGTGTTCATGACCTTCTCGGCGCGTTGCGCGAGCTCGATCCCGGCCTCCATTCCCTTGGCGACGCTGCCGGTTGCGCATACGGCGCGCACCACAGTGACGTACTCGATCTGGCGGTTCGGGTCCGGCTCGCCGTAGACGACCTGAGCCAGGCTGTCGCTCGCGCCGCCGACGGTCATGGCCGCACCCTTGTCGGTTGCCGCGATGAACGAATCGTCGGTGTTCAACTTGTCACCGGCTGCTTCCAGCGACGGGAGATCGGGCACGAACGTGCTCCACCCGACCGCGCCGACTTCCGGCGAGTACATCTGCATGTACAGAGCTACTTGCAGGTCGGTGATCTGGTTGACCTTCTCGGTCTGCGCGAGCGCCCATTCCATCTGGTCACGCGTGTTACCAGGGCCGAAACGAATCTGACGACTGAACAAGTACATTGCTGCCCCTATCTGCCCCGAAGCCTCCAAGCCCGATCAGAGATCGTTCCCTTCGGGGACGAGGAAGAAGAAACGATCTCCTCGCGGAGGATTTCAGGTGGCCTGCGGTGGCGCAAGGGGTCGGCCCTTTTCTCCCGGTACGCGCCGGACGCCCAGAGGCGACGGAAGCGACTCGCTGATCGCGGCGAGCGTGCTCACCGTGGTGTTACACAGCACCCAGTCGGCTGACGGCGGTGTCGGCTCGGGTACGTCGCGCAAGTCGGTCGGCGCGCCCCGTGCCGTGTACGCATGCCTGGTCACCCGTCCGCCGACGAACGCGAGTACCTCGCGAGGAACACTGTGCGGAACACCAGCGCCTTCATAGGTCCCCTCCACGCCAGGCGACGCTTGAACGAGATTGTGTCGCACAGTCTGCGCCTCGGCGCCGGTAACGCATCGAGCGCGCCCGGCGGCGCTGGTGGTCGCTTCGGCTTGCGTCGGTTTATCCGGTATCTCCGCCTTTGTCGCGAGAGGGAAATGCACCGGAGGGGGTTGCAG
>JALZAA010000141.1 GCA_030948625.1 Actinomycetota bacterium | reverse complement strand
GGCGGGGCGCAGGCACCGGCGGCGGCGGCCACGACGGGCGCGACCGCAACCGCGACCGCGCCGAAGCCCACCCCCACGGCGACGGGCCCCGGCGGCCACACCCAGCGACTCCTGACGGTCGTGAAGTCGGGGTCGATCCAGCAGACCCGGGCCGAGGCGCAGGACAAGGTGCACGTCTGGCCGCACCTCCTCGTGATCGAGTTCGCGGCGGTGCTCGTCGTCACGGCGTCGCTGCTGATCTTCTCGGCGCTCGTCCGCGCGCCGCTGCTCGGACTGGCCGACTTCAACAAGACACCGAACCCGTCGAAGGCGCCGTGGTACTTCCTCGGACTGCAAGAGCTGCTGACGATGTTCCACCCGATGATCGCGGGAGTGACCATCCCCGGCATCGGGCTGGCGCTGCTCGCGTTCGCGCCGTTCATCGACAAGAACCCGTCGCACGCGCCGTCGGACCGCAAGTTCGCGATCTCCATCTTCACGCTGTTCGTGATGTTGTGGGCGGTTCTGGTAATCATCGGGTCGTTCTTCCGCGGCCCCGGCTTCAACTTCGTGTTCCCGTGGAACAACGGCGTCTTCTTCGACCTGTAGTGAGGTAGGCACGCGCTCGTGGACTCGTCCATCGTTCTCATCCTCGCCATCTTGGGGCTGCTGGCCCTGGCGGCGGTTGCGATCCTCGCCGAAGGTCGCCGCCGCGCCGGAGGGACCGGCCGGCTGAGTCGCGAGACGCGCAAGAGCGACCGGTCCGAGCCCTCGGTCACCGTCGAGCCGGCCGAGAGCGAGAGCACGGAGCTCGCCGAGCTCGACGACGAAGCCCGCCAGCGCGCGCAGGACGCCCGCCAGGCGCTCGAGCCCATCGGCGATCGGGCCCCGGTCGAGTACGTCCCCGTCGACGACGAGGAGCTGGGCATCACCCGCCGCCAATTCTTCAACCGCGGCATCCTCACCGGCGTCGGCATCTTCGCCGCCGGTATGGGCGCGGCGATGCTCGGGTTCCTGTGGCCGTCGGGCGCGGGTGGCTTCGGCGCCAAGATCGTCGTCGGGTCCGAGGACGACGCCAAGCAGGCCTTCGACAAGAAAATCCCCTTCTACAACGCAGGCGCGCGCACCTACATCGTCCCGTACCCGAAGGACGACATCGAGAAGGCGAGGGCCGTCTACGACCCGCGCATCGTGGCCGGGATGGAGAAGGGGTACGTCGCGCTGTACCAGAAGTGCGTGCACCTCGGTTGCCGGGTGCCGTGGTGCGAGACGTCGCAGTGGTTCGAGTGCCCGTGCCACGGCTCGAAGTACAGCCGGGTCGGTGAGAAGAAGGGCGGCCCGGCGCCGCGGGGGCTCGACCGCTTCGTGCTCGAGGTCGCGGGCGGTCAGATCACCGTCGACACTGCAGCGAACTCGCTCGTGCAGGGGCCGCCGATCGGGACCGACACCACAGGGCAGACGGCCGAGGGGGCACCCTGTGTGTGAGGACCGCCGCCGGTGAACCTTCGCCTCACCCTGATCCTCGTCAACCTGGCCGCGTTCGCGACGATCGGGATCATCATCCTGTGGCGGGTCTTCAGCTTGCGCCGGAACCCGGAGCCGCGGCCGCCGCAGAACCTGACGCCGTTCCTGCCCGACGAGGAGCTCGAAGGCCGGAAGCTCGAACGCGTGCTCCTGATCTCGCTGCTCACCACCGCGTTCATCGCGCTGACCTTGTTCGTCTACTACGTCTTCGAGCCGTCGCGGGAGGCGTCGGGCGTGAGCCAGTTCAAGGAGCGCTCGATCGAGCGGGGCGCGAGGTTGTTCGCCAACGACCAGAGCAAGGCCTACGACCCGACGTTCTCGCTGCAGTGCGCGCGGTGCCACGGCGTCGACGGCAAGGGCGGCAGCACCACCTTCCCGATCAAATCGGAGGACCCGCGCTGCGACCCGGCTGCGGCGGTGACCGCGGAGACGCCCAGCTACTGCCTCCCTGTCCAGGTCACGTGGACGGCGCCGCCGCTCGACGTCGCCCTCTTGCGCTACTCGCGCGACCAGGTCAAGCAGATCATCACCTACGGCCGCCCCGGCACGCCGATGCCTCCGTGGGGTATCAAGAGCGGCAAGGGCGTGCTCAACGCGCAGGGCATCGACGACCTCGCGAACTACCTGGAGAGCATCACGGTCACGCCCGAGGAGGCCAAGAAGCGCTTCACGCAGGAGCTCGTGGACGCGCGGGCGCAGAACCCGGGCAAGAGCGACGGGCTGCTGTTGTTCGAGCTGCAGTGCGCCCGCTGCCACACCAAGAACTGGTCGTTCTTCGACCCGGCGAAGCCGGTGGGGCAACCGCCCGGACCGATGGGCGGTGGGGCGTACGGCCCGAACCTCACCGACGGAGACACGGTGCGTCAGTTCGCCGGCCCGACAGGCCTCAAGGACCACTTCGACTGGGTTGCGGCGGGCAAGCTTCCGCAGGAGCAGTACGGCACGCGGGGGATCTCGACGGGCCGCATGCCGCACTTCGCCGACATCCTCACCAAGGAGCAGATCCAGGCGATCGTCGACTACGAGCGCGGGTTGTGATGCGGAGGTGGCAACGGTGAGCGCGCTGACCCTGGCCCAGGAGCAGATCGACAAGACGCTCTGGTACCCGACGATCCTCGGCATCCTCGTGGTCGTGGCCGGGCTCGTGCTGTTCTGCGGTTCGATCTACCTACTGCTGGGCACGAACCTCGGAGCACGACTGGGCTTCCTCATCGCCGCCACCGGCTTGGCCGGGTTCATGGTGATCCTGAGCCTTCTGTGGGTGACCACCTCTTCGCCGCTCAACACGCTGAAGGGTCGCATCCCGGAGTGGAACGTCCAGCAGTACGTGACAAGCCTCGACAAGGCCAACAACCCGAACCTCCGGAAAATCTCGAATTCGGCAAAGGTGGACACCATCGAAGCCGCCAATGTGAAGGCGGCGGTCGACGATCGGTTGGTCACGAAGCCGCCGACGGCGATCGAACAGCCCACTCCCGAGGACAACAAGTTCGCCAAGTTCGAGAAGGTCACCGACTACCAGACGGTGAACACCTATGAGATCGGTGGGAGCGACCCGGAGTTCCTCGACTTCCAGATCACGCACAAGCCGCTCTTCGCTGTGGTCCAGGTCTGCGCGGTGAAGCCGGTGGCGGTGCCGTTCGGGGTCCCGCCGCCGAAGCCCGAGTGCGATCCGACATCCGACAAGAACGGCTTCATGATCCTCGAGCGTGATCTCGGTCAGCTGCGGCTCCCGCCGATCCTCGCGTTCATCGCCTCGTGCGTGCTGTTCGGCCTCGGCCTCCTCGGCTTGCACTGGCGCGAGCGCGACGAGCAGGAAGCCGCGAAGCAGCGCGAGGCGGGCGAGGCGGAAGCTCCTGCCCCCGTGCCGGCGCGGACGTGAGGAGAATGGCTGTGATTCGTCGCATCGTGAATCTCGCCGTGCTGGCGGTTTCGTTGGTGATCGCGTCGGCCTTGATCGCTTCGCCGGCGGGCGCGCAACAGCTGGTCGACGCGGGCAAGGAGGGCGGGGGCGGCGCCACCGCGTTCGTGTTGTTCACGGCCCTCGTGGGTCTGACGTTCGCGGTGCTGTTCGCCATGGACCGCGTCCGTCGCCGTCGGGAAGCAGAGCGGGAGCGGGAAGACCAGCGCTAGGCGCCGGATCGCGTCCCCTGATCTCCGGCCCGCGCCGAGGTCGACGAGACCTCTCGGGAGATGATCCCCCAGCGAACCGTGTCGAGGACGGCCTCGGTGCGATGGCGGGTTTCGAGCTTCCCGTACGCCGAGGACAAGTCGTGGCGAATGGTCCGGTCGCTCACGAGGAGGCGCGACGCCACCTCGTGGGTCGAATAGCCGTCGGCCACGAGCTCGAGTGCGTCCGCCTCGCGCTTCGTGATCAGCTCGCGCCTCACGTCGCTCGGCGCGCTGAGCTCGCGCAGCATCGATCCGGCGAGGTTCGGTGACAGCACGACCTCGCCGGCGGCCACCTTGTCGACGGCCTCGACAACCTCCTGCATGGAGAACGACTTGGTGAGGTAGGCCGACGCGCCGGCGCGCACGGCCCGCGCGACCAGCGCCGGATCGGCGTGCATGGTCAGGATGACCACGCGCGCGTCGGAGCTGCTCGCGCAGACGCGTCGCGTCGCTTCGATGCCATCGAGCCTCGGGAGCGTCACGTCCATCAGCACGACGGAAGGACGCAGCTCGTCGATCAGCCTGAGCCCGTCGTGACCGTCGCCGGCTTCACCGACGACGTCATGCCCACCGAGCTCGAGCGCGGCGCGCAGCGCATCGCGCAGCAACGCGTGATCGTCGACGATCACGACGCGCGCCCTGCCGTTCCCTGTCGACACGATTTCGCCCACCGCCTCGGGTCGCTCGGAGAAGCATGGGGCACGGCCACGTGACCGTCCACCGCCCGAAACCGCTCAGATCACCCCGAATGACGCGAGGCCAGCCGAAACTCGGCCGTCAGCGGCCGGCGGTCGCGCCTCCGAGCGCGCCGGCGGCTTCATCCACAGCGGCGAGCGTGTGGTCGAGGTCGGCGTCGGCGTGAGCGAGGCTCGGGAAGATCGCCTCGTAGCCGCTGGGCGCGAGGTAGACGCCCCGGTCGAGCATGCCGTGGAAGAACGAGGCGTACGCCTTGTGGTCGGCGGCTTTCGCATCGTCGTAGTCGCGCACCGGCGCATCGGCGAAGAACAGGCCGACGAGGGTGCGGGCGCGCGGGACCTGCGCCGTCACACCGGTGCCCGCCAACGTGGCTGAGAGCCCGTCGGCGAGGCGCGTTGCGGTGGCCTCGAGGTGCTCGTAGGCGGCGGCGTCCAGCAACGCGAGCGCCGCGAGTCCGGCCGCGGTCGCGATCGGGTTCCCCGACAGCGTGCCGGCCTGGTAGACGGGGCCCACGGGCGCGAGCTCGTCCATGAGGTCGGCGCGGCCGCCGACGGCCGCAAGCGGGAGGCCGCCGCCCACCACCTTGGCGAACAGCGACAGGTCGGGCCTCACGCCGTACAGCTGCTGGGCGCCCGCGGGCGCGACCCGGAAGCCGGTGATCACCTCGTCGAAGACGAGGAGCGCGCCGTGCTCGTCGCACCGGCGGCGCAGCTCGGCGAGGAAGCCGTCGCCGGGAACGACGAGGCCCATGTTCGCCGCGATCGGCTCGACCAGAACCGCCGCCACGTCGTCGCCGACCTGCGCGAAGACCTCGTCGAGGGCGGCGATGTCGTTGAACGGCGCCACCACGGTGTCGGCGACCGTCCCATCGGTGACGCCGGCGCTGCCGGGTAACCCGAATGTGGCGACGCCGCTCCCCGCCGCGACCAGGAGCGCATCGAGGTGACCGTGGTAGCAGCCGGCGAACTTCACGACCTTTGATCGGCCCGTCGCGCCGCGGGCGAGGCGAACAGCCGTCATCGCGGCCTCCGTGCCCGACGAGACGAGTCGCACCTTCTCCACCGACGGCACGCGCTCGCAGATCACTTCGGCCAGCTCGACCTCGCGAGCGGTCGGCGCGCCGAACGACGTCCCGTCGGCGGCCGCCCGTTGCACCGCCTCGACGATCTTCGGATGCGCGTGGCCGAGGATCGACGCGCCCCAGGACTGGACGTAGTCGACATAGCGCCGGCCTTCCGTGTCGACAAGGTGCGCGCCGTCGCCGCGGGCGACGAAGAACGGCTCCCCGCCAACGGCACCGAAGGCGCGCACCGGCGAGTTCACGCCTCCGGGGATGCGCGCCTGCGCGCGGTCGAAGAGCGATTCAGCCAAAGTCAGGCGTGGAGGCGCTCGGCGACCTCGCGCGCCAGGTAGGTCAGCACGAAGTCGGCGCCGGCTCGCTTGATGGCGACGAGATGCTCGAGGGCGACGGCCTCACCGTCGAGCCAGCCGAGCTGCGCCGCCGCCTTCACCATGGCGTACTCGCCGCTCACGTGGAACGCGGCGACGGGCACGTCGACGGTGTCGCGGACGGCTTGGATCACGTCGAGGTATGCGAGGGCGGGCTTGACCATGACCATGTCCGCACCTTCGCCGACGTCGAGCGCCGTCTCGTCGATCGCCTCCCGGGCGTTGCGCGGGTCCATCTGGTATCCGCGACGGTCCCCGAACTGCGGGGCGCACTCGGCGGCATCGCGGAAGGGGCCGTACAGGGCCGAGGCGTACTTGGCCGAGTAGGCCAGAATCGCAGTGTCGTCGTGGGCGGCGGAGTCGAGAGCGTCTCGGATGGCGCCGACCTGGCCATCCATCATCCCCGATGGCGCGATCACGTCGGCGCCCGCGTCCGCCTGCGACACGGCGATCTGCGCGTAGCGCTCGATGGTGGCGTCGTTGTCGACGTCGCCCCCGGGCGTCAGCACGCCGCAGTGACCATGGTCGGTGTACTCGTCGAGGCAGTTGTCGGCGATGAGCACGACGTCGTCGCCGACCTCGTCGCGCAGGGACCGCAGCGCGACCTGCACCACACCGTCGGTCGAATCGGCCCCGGAACCCGTGGCGTCCTTCGTTGCGGGCACGCCGAACAGGACGACCGCCGGAATGCCCAGGTCGGCGAGTGCCCGCACCTCCTTGCGCAGGGTCTCCTGCGTGTGCTGCACCACACCCGGCATCGAGCCCACGGGCTCGGGAGCGTCGATGCCCTCTTTCACGAACAAGGGCGCCACGAGATCGTCGACGTCGACGCGCGACTCCGCGACCAGGCGACGCAGCGCGGGCGTGCGGCGCAGGCGACGCGAACGATGCTCGGGGAACGCCACGCGGACAAGGTTACCGCCGGGACGCCTACGCTCCCGTCCGTGGTGGGCCGCGTTGTCGCACTGTTTGCGTGCGTTTCGATCGTGTTGAGCGAGGTCGGCGCGGCTGCGGCCGCGCCGCCGCAGCAGAAGGCACCTCCCCAACGCATCCTGGTCGTGGGCGACTCGACCGCCGAGACCATGTACCCCTTCCTGCGCGATGCCGGCGCGGCCCGCGGGGTGCAGGTGTTCTCGGCCGCGGCCGTGGGATGCGGTGTCATCGACGGCCAGCCCGTCTTGGACGACGGCCGGCCCTATGTCGACGTCGTCGGTGACACGCGCCGTTGCCCCTCGGTGACCGGATCTGCCCAGGCCCAGATCCTCGCCAACCAGCATCCCGACATGGTCGTGTGGCTCAGCGGGTGGGAATCGTGGCCCAACCGCATCCTCGACGGGCAGCTCGTCCACTTCGGGACGATCCCCGGAAACAAGGCCATCCGTGCGCACATCGACAGTGCCGTCGACCGTTTCACCGCGGCGGGCGCGCCGGTCGTGTTCCTCCCGGTCGCACCGAACGCCTACCCGAGCGTGCGCGGGCTCGCGAACATCCAGGGCGACTCCCGCCTGGCCAGCCTGGCCAAGCTGTTGCGGAGCTACGTGCGGCAGCACCCGGACAAGGCATCACTCATCGAGCTGCCCACGCTCCTCGGGTGCGCGAACGAGGGCACGTGCCCCGCCGAGGCGGCGCCCGGCATTCGACCGCGCGACCTCGACGGCTTCCATTTCGACGGCAGCGGCGCGGGCTGGGTGGCCGACCAGCTCATGGGGATGTTGCTCGGGACGACGCCGCCGCCGGCGGGCCCGGCAGCGCCCTCGTGCGCGGCAGTGTCGCTCGGCAACGGGCGAGCGGCGGCCGGGCGAGGCAAGTGCGCGCAGTAGCGCGTCGACGAGACGATTCTTGGCGCGCGATCGCACGGTCACCTCTGCCGCGGTCACCAGACGAGTGAGCCGTAACGCGGGATCGGCTCCGCCGTCCGCCACGCAGGGAAGCTATCGCTCAGCCATGCCCTCGAGCAGTGCGTCGACGAGGCCGTCGATGGTGTGCTCGGTGGCCTCGATGTCCACGCGCAAGCCGCGCTCCTTCGCCGTCCTCGAGGTGACGGGTCCGATCGAGGCCACGAGAGGCTGCCGCTCCGGCACGCCACCGAGCAGGTCGCAGAGGTTCGTCACCGTCGACGACGACGTGAACGTGAGCGCGTCGACCTCGCCGCGCCTGACCCGATCGACCAGCGACGGATCGGGCGCCGCGTGGACGGTTCGGTACACGCCGAGCACGTCGACCTCGTAGCCGCGCTCCACAAGGCCGGCAGGAAGCACGTCGCGCGCGCGTTCCGCCCGAGCGAGCAGCACGCGCTCACCTTCGCTGCTCGGCACCGGGAACGCGTCGAGCAGCGACTCCGCCACGAACCGCTCCGGCACCAGGTCGGCGCGCAGGCCCCGTTCGGCGAGCGCGGCGGCGGTGCCCGGACCGATGGCGGCGATGCGCATGCCGGCGAGGACCCGCACGTCGAGTCCCGCAGGAGTGAGGCCGCGTTCGAGGAACGCGGTCACGCCGTTGGCCGATGTGAAGACGAGCCACGTGTAGCGATCGAGCGGCGGGAGCGCGAAGTCCACGGGCTCGATGGCGATGGCGGGCAGCTCGATGACCTCGGCGCCGAGCGCCTCCAGTCGCTGCCTCAGCTCGCTCGCCTGCTCGCGCGCTCGGGTCACGACCACCGAGCGACCGAACAGCGGCCTGGACTCGAACCACGACAGGTCGAGGGCGGCGACCTCGCCGACCACGATCGCCGCCGGAGCATGCACGCCGGCGTCCGCGATCGTGGCGAGCGTGGCCCGCACCGTCTGCTGATCGGGGCGCGTGCCGTTGCGCACCGCGGCCACGGGCGTGCCGGGTGCCAGCCCGCCGTCCACGAGTTGCGCCGCGATCTCGCCCACGCGACCGGCGCCCATGAGGATCACGAGCGTGCCGCCCACCCGGGCGAGCGCAGCCCAGTCGACGTCGGCGGTGCCCTTGGCCGGGTCCTCGTGGCCGGTGACGACGGTGAAGTGTGTCGAGGCGCCTCGGTGCGTCACGGGAATGCCGGCGTACGCGGGAGCGCCGATGGCGCTGGTGATGCCGGGGACGACCTCGAAGGGCACGCCGGCGGCCGCGAGCGCCTCGGCCTCCTCGCCGCCCCGGCCGAACACGAACGGGTCCCCACCCTTGAGCCGCACGACGGTCGTGCCGCCGCGTCCGCGCTCTACAAGCAACGCGTTGATCTCGTCCTGGGTCATCTCCGCGGCGCCGGGCGACTTGCCGGCGTAGACGCGCTCGGCGTCGGCCGGCGCGTGATCGAGCAGCGACGGGTGCACGAGTCGGTCGTAGACGACCACTTCCGCGCGTCGCAGGAGCTCCGCGCCGCGCACGGTGAGCAGGCCGGGATCACCGGGCCCGGCGCCGACGAGGTACACCGTCATGTTTCCGCGACGAGCTCGGTGTCCAACACCAGGCGTCCGCCGCGTTCGTCGACCAGACGGCGTGCCGCTTCGAAGCCGACCGCCTCGGGATCGTCGCCATCCACCCGCACGCGCAGGGTGATGCGACCGTCGAGCGACGCGAGGAGCGCCTCGAGGCTCACGCTTCCGCCGGGACCGGCCTCGGCCAGGGCCCCGCACGGCAGGTTGCAGCCGCCGCCGAGCGCAGCGAGGTAGGCACGTTCTGCCGTGACTGCGGCGCGCACGCGCGCATCGTCGATCGCTGCGAGAACGTCGCGCGTCTGGTCGTCGTCCACGCGACATTCGACCGCCAGCGCGCCCTGCGCGACCTGGGGCAGCAGCACCGACGGGTCCAGCCGCTCGGCGATGCGGTCGCCGAGGCCCAGGCGGTCCAGCGCCGCGGCCGCGAGCACGACGGCATCGAACCCGGCCGCCTTCTCGAGGCGGGTGGGGACGTTGCCGCGTAGCTCGGCGAAGCCGAGATCCGGGCGCAACGCGGCGAGCTGCGCCCGCCGGCGAACGGATCCGGTGCCCACGCGGCCGCCGGTGGGGACGTCGTCCAGCGCCGAGCCGACGAGCGCGTCCCGGGCGTCGGCTCGCTCGGGGAACGCCGCCAGCACGAGCCCCGGCGCGGTCCCCGACGGCAGGTCCTTCGCGGAGTGGACGGCCATGTCGGCGTCGCCGTCGAGCACGGTCTGCTCGACCTCCTTCACGAACACGCCGGTGCCGCCCATGGCGTGAATGGGAACGTCGCGGCGCTCGTCGCCCTTGGTCGACACGATCACGTACTCGGCGTCGACGCCGAGCAGCTCCACCACCCGCTCCGCCTGCCAGCGGGCCAGCGCGCTGCCGCGCGTCGCTACCCGCAGTTGCGGCATCGAGGACCTAGCCGGTCGCCCTCGCGAGCTCGCGCTCCTGCTCCGGCGGTCGGCAAAGCCGCGCGCCTACGCGGACCCGTCGGCGGGCGCCTCGGGATCAGGGGTCGCGGCCAGCTCGGGCGCGCCCTCGAGGCCGAACAGCGCCGCCAGCGCGTTGGCGTACAGCTCGCCCTGCGCGGTGCCGGCGGCGTCTTTGATTCGCACGGTGGGGTCGTGCAGAAGCTTGTTGACGAGCCCTCGCGTCAGGGCGTCGACCGACTCGCGCGCTTCGGGGTCGAGGCGGGCGAGTCTCGACCGGAACCGATTCAGCTCCGCGGCCCGCAGCTCCTCGGCGCGCGCTCGCAGCAACGAGATCAACGGCACCACCTCGCGCGCCGAGCGCTCGAGCCGGAACCTGTCGAGCTCCTGGGTGATGATGCCGCGCACCTTGTCGATCTCCTGACGCCGCTGCGCCAGCGACTGGGCGGCGAACGCCTTGAGCCCGTCGATGTCGAGCAGCGTGACGCCGAACACCTGGCCGACGCCGGGGTCGACGTTGCGGGGCACCGCGATGTCGACGATCAGCAGTGCGCGGCCCTCGCGACGGGCCATCGCCGCCTCGATCTCGCTGCGCTCGAGCAGCACATCGGATGCACTCGTCGACGCCAGCACCACGTCGGCGGCGACGAGCGCATCGTTGACGCCTTCGAGGGCGATTGCGCGGCCACCGACCCGAGCTGCGAGCTCGTTGGCCCGTTCCGGCGAACGGTTGGCGACGACGATCTCGCCGACGCCGGCACCGTTCAGCGCGATCGCCATCGCGGTGCCGACGTCGCCGGCGCCGATCACGAGCACGCGCCGGTTGTCGAGCCCGCCGAGCTGCTCACCGGCGACCGCGACGGCCGCGGACGACACCGAGACCGCATGCCGGCCGATACCCGTCTCGGTGCGGGCTCGTTTGCCGACCTCGACCGCTTGGCGGAACGCCCGCGACAGGAGCGGGCCGATCATCCTCTCGCGCTCGGCAATGCGCCATGCCTCGCGCACCTGCCCGAGGATCTCGCCCTCACCGACGATCATGGAATCGACACCGGCGGACACGCCGAACAGGTGAGCGACCGCGGCATCGTCGTGGTACGTGTACAGGTGGTCGGTGATCGCGTCCGGATCGAGCGACGACTGGTCGGTGAGGAAGTTGCGGACGTCCTCGACCGCGGGGTGGAAGCGCGTGCAGTGCGCGTAGACCTCGGTGCGGTTGCACGTCGACAGGACGGCGACCTCGGCAAGGTTGTCGCTGCCATCGAGCGCGTGCAGCGCCTTTGCGAGCTCGGTCGCGGGCACGGCCATCCGCTCGAGGAGCTCGACCGGCGTCGTGCGGTGGTTCAGGCCAATGACGACGAGAGACACGACCGCAGCAGCTCCTTGGCCTCAGTGACCCGGCCGGCGCGAACGAGTTCGAGCATGCCGGAATCGAGGGCTCGTTTCCAATCGGCGTCTTCGGTGGAACGCCCGTCCGCCCGCATCGCTTCCCGGGCTTCCGAGAGCAGCTCGAGGAGCGTCTCGTACTCGGGGCCGAGCTCCGCGGTGAAGCGCTCCTTCATCCACGCCGCCAGCGCCGGGCTCCGACCGCCCGTTCCGACCGTCACCACGAGGTCGCCGCGGCGGATCACCGACATCAGCGTGAACGAGCAGTTGTCCGGATCATCCGCGGCGTTCACCCAGACCCGGCGCTCGCCACCGGCCTGGAACACGGCGTGGTTGACGGCCGCGTCGTCGGTGGCGGCAGTGGCGAGCCAGGCATCGTCGAGGTCGGACGGCTCGAAGCTGCGCTCGTCCACGGTGATGCGATGCTCGTCGCGCAACGCCCGCACCTGGTCAGCGAGCTTCGGCGCGACGACGTGGACCTCGGCGCCCGCTACGAGCAGCGCGTCGATCTTGCGGGCGGCGATCCGTCCTGCGCCGACGACCACACATCGTCGCGCGGCCACGATGAGGTTCACGGGGTAGCCGAGGAGGGACTGACGCGTTGTCGTCACCGCACGCCTTCCGCCGCTCGGGGCACGCTGCCGCGCTGGCCGTCGGCCGCCGGGATCTTCCGCTGTTGGTAGAAGGACAGGATCTGGAGCTCGATCGCGAGGTCGACCTTCCGCAGCGACACGCCCGCCGGAACGGTGACGACCGCGGGGGCGAAGTTGAGGATCGACGTCACGCCGGCGTCCACGAGCCGGTCGGCGACCTCCTGCGCCGCGCCGGCCGGCGTGGCGATGATCCCGATGGCGATGGCGCGGTCGGCGACGAGGCGGGGCAGGTCGTCGAGCGAGTCGACGGTGAGCTCGCCGACGGGGGTCCCCACCTTGGAGGAGTCGGCGTCGACCAGAGCGACGATCTGGAAGCCGCGGGCCCCGAAACCGCGGTAATTGGCGAGGGCGTGCCCGAGGTTGCCGACGCCGACGATGACGACGGGCCAGTCATGGGTCAGGCCGAGCTCACGGGAGATCTGGTGGAGGAGGAACTCGACGTCATAGCCGACGCCCCGGGTGCCGTAGGAGCCCAGGTACGACAGGTCCTTGCGCACCTTGGCCGCGTTCACCCCCGCCAGCTCGGCGAGGCGCTCGGAGGACACGGTGCCCACGTGCTGGTCGGCCGTCTCGAGCAGCGCCCGGTAGTAGAGGGGCAGGCGTACGACCGTCGCCTCGGGGATTCTTCGAGCGGAGGACACGGTGCTCGCTTCCTGCCTGGGCAGGCCCGGGCCGTCGCCGGGCACTGACTCGTGAAGCGAAGGATACTCCCGCTTGTGCAATTGTTCTCAAAGTCTGCCGGGGCGGTCAGAGTCCGTCAGCGGCGCAATTCGCGGCGCAGCACCTTGCCCGCGAACGAGCGAGGCAGCGCCTCGACGACCTCGACTCGTGTGGGGCACTTGTACCGGGCGAGCGACCTGGCGCATTGCGCGAGCAGCTCGTCGGTGGGCGGCCGGCGGCCGGGTTCCGGCACCACGAACGCCACGATCGTCTCGCCGGTGCGCGGGTCGGGCTCGCCGACCACGGCGGCTTCGGCGACATAGGGATGCTCGAGGAGGACCTCCTCGACCTCCGCCGGGTAGACGTTGAAGCCCGACACGATCACCAGATCCTTGGCCCGGTCGACGAGGCTGAGCTCCCCGGCGTCGTCGGCGACGGCTATGTCGCCGGTGCGGAGCCAACCGTCGGCGGTGAGCGCGGTCGCCGTGGCCTCCGGGTCGCGCCAGTAGCCGGCGAACACGTTCGGGCCGTGCACCCGGATCTCACCCGGATCGCCCGGGAGCACGTCGGTGCCGTCGACGTCTGCGAGGCACACGTCGACGCCCGGCAGCGGCGGGCCAATGGATCCCGGCGCCGGGTCCCGGCGGCCGATGGCGGAGGTCGTCACGATGGGCGACGCCTCCGTGAGGCCGTACCCCTCGTAGACGACGACGTCGAAGCGCTTGCGCATCCCCTCGAAGAGGTCCTCGGTCAACGGCGCGGCGCCTGACACCGCGAGCCGGAGCGACGCGAACGCGTCGGGCGGTGCCGTCGCGTCATCGAGTTCGAGAAACGCGTGATACATGGCGGGGACGCCGGCAAGCACGGTGACGCCGAGCTCGCGGACGGTGCTCAGCGCGTCGGCCGGTTGGAAGTCGTCGATCAACACCGTCGACGCCCCGGCGGCGAGGCCGATGCCGAGCACGGCGTTGAGGCCGAACACGTGGAAGAGCGGCAGCACACCCAGGGTCACGTCCTCCGGGGTGAGCGCCAGGCCCGGATGGTCGAGCACCTGCCGGATGTTCGACGTCAGGTTGCCGTGCGTCAGCATGGCGGCTTTCGGCGCCCCCGCGGTACCCGCGGTGAACAGCAGCACGGCGGTGTCGTCCGCGTCGCGCTCGACGGTCGCCGCGGGCTCGGCGTCGCCGGCGGTGCCGTCGAGCGGCGGTCGCAACACGACGGAGGGCTCGACCGATTCGACCTCGCGTGTGAGCTCGGCGTCGGGAGCATGCGGGTTCAGTGGAACGGCGATGGCGCCGATGCGGAGCGCCCCGAGGTAGGACGCCACGAACGCGATCGTGTTGTCGCCCTGGATCGCGACACGGTCGCCCGGCCCGACACCTTCGGAACGAAGCGCGCCTGCGACGCGCGCGGCGCGTTCCTCCAGCTCGCGGTACGTCACCACCTCGGCGCCGTCGCGCAGCGCGGTCGCATCCGGGGTGCTGGCAGCCGGTGCGAGCAGCACGTCGGCGAGGTTGGTCACAGCAGAGCCCCCTGCTTCGAGAGTGACGCCTGCAGCTCGTCGACGGCGACCTCGGCGACGGGCACGTCGTCGCGGGCGGCGAGCGCGGCAGCGGTGCCGGCCGCCTGCCCCAGCGCCAGGCTCGGCCCCATGACCCGGATCGACGCCAACGCGTCGTGGTCGGCGGAGAGACACCGCCCGGCGACGAGCAGGTTCGCCACGCCCGCCGGTTGCAGGCTGCGGTACGGCACCTGGTAGCTGACCCCGGCGGGCAGGAAGCAGTACTCGGTGCCCCGACCCCGCACGTGGTACTCGCGCGGCCACGCGCCCCGCGCCACCGCGTCGTCGAACGTCGCGCCGCGCGTGACGTCGTCGCCGGTGAGGACGTAGTCGCCGGCGACCCGGCGTGTCTCGCGTACGCCCAGCGCGGTCGCCGTGTCGTCGAGGAAGGCGTCGGCGAACCCGGGGACGTGCGCGCGCAGGAAGTCGGCCGCCTCCTCGGCGAGGCGCCGGCCTTCGAGCTCCCCCCATGTGGCTTGACGGACGTCGGTGACGTCGATCGGCGATCCGTCGGGGTTGCGCACTCGCGTCATCGCGCCGACGAACTCGCCCGGTCGGAACGTCGGAATGATCGCGCCGCCGTCGCGCGACAGGTGCTCCCCGTGTTGTGCGATCAGCTCACCGAGTGCCGGAATTGCGGCCATCGCCGCCGACTCGTCGACGTGCTGCATCACGAATTGCATCGATCCGAACTGGCGTTGCCCGGGTGGTCCGAGCGCGGTCGGCACGCCCGCGAACGTCGCCACGTCGGCGTCGCCGGTGCAGTCGATGAAGACCTTGCCCGTCACGGCACGCGGGCCGCGCTTGGTCGCCAGGACGATCGCGCGCAGCGTTCCGTCGTCGACGACGACGTCGCTGACGAGCGCGTGCAGCAGCACGTCGAGTTGGTCCTCCTCGGCGACGAGGTGGTCGGCAAGCCGCTTCGCCGCCCACGGCACGTACAGAAAGACGGCGGTCTCCTTGAAGGGCACCGGCCCGACGCCGGCGCCCTGACGTGCGAGCGCGTCGGCGAGCTCGCGCGCGATCCCGCCGACGACGAAGTCGAACTCGGTTCGCTCGGCGTCACCGACGTACAGCCCGCAGATCGTCCCCACCTTGGCGACGGTGAGGTTGCCGCCGAGGAACCCGTACCGCTCGCAGAGCACGACCCGTGCACCGGCGCGGGCGGCAGCCACCGCCGCGCCCAGGCCCGCCGGTCCCCCGCCCGCCACCACGACGTCGGTGTCGGCCACGACGTCGGCCTCCCGCTCGGGCACTCGCACAGCCGGAACGTACCGCCGCTCCTGCCGGGCGCGCGGCCGCCCGTGCCGGCCGCCCGTTCTGCCCCGGGTTGGGGCGGATGGGCGTTTCCGTGGATGGGCGGCAGTGGATCACGCTGCGTGGTAGAAACCACTCAAGGCGTGAGGTGCCGCAGTCGATGCCTTACGCAATCAGGGGCTCCGGTCTGTGGGTGTGGGGGCCGCGGGCGACGGGCCGAAAGGCACGACGTCCGTGGAACAGCCTCCCAGCCCGCCCCAAGCACCACACCCACGGCCGGAGCCCCCGATATCTTTCCTGTCGCCGTCGCAAGCTCCGGCTTGCGGCGCAGGGAGGCTCAGGGGCCGAGGCGCAGCACGAACTGGGCGAACGCCGCCGCGAGGATCATGACCAGCAGGATCGCGATCGCGATCGTGGTGCCGCGGCGCATGGGTTAGGAGGGCTCCTGCCCGTTCCCGGCGACGGTGGTGCCGGGAGGCACCAGCGTGACGGGCGAGCCCGGTCGCACCCTGAGCTCGGCGGCGGCCGACGCCCGGTCGAGGGCGAGCGACGTCAGCCCGTACGAGTCCACCAGGAGCACGAGCTCGGCGGGCTTGGCGTCGGCGTAGGTGTGCACCCAGCGGACGGAGCGGGCCTGGTCACCCAGACGGACCTCGAGCACCCCTCCGGGCTCGGCTCCGTGGGTGCGCAGCTCGTCGGGGTCGACGTTGAGCTGGCAGTTGCCGAACCGGTCCACCCACCACACCTCGCCCCGGATCGCGCCGCCCTCGTCGTGCTGCGGCAGGGAGACGAGTCCCGGGACGAGCCCGGCCGGCTCCACCTCGTCACCCAGCTCCGCCAGGTCGACGCCCGCGGAGAGGTGAGCGGCGGCGGGAGAGAGGATGTCGCGTCCCGCGAACGTGGGGCCGGGCGCGGGGAGGTGGTGCTCCGTGTTCGTGAGGGAGACGACCCGCTGCGCACCGCCCAGGATGGCGACGGCCGGCGCCAGCAGGCCGTTGTCGGGACCGAGCAGGATCCCGTGCTCGACCTCGACCCCGACGAGACGCCGGTCGGTGCCGACCCCGGGATCGACCACCGCGAGGACGATGCCGCCGTCGGGGAGGTACTGCGCCGCCCGGACCAGGGTGAGCGCCCCCGCCCGCACGTCCTGGGGCGGCAGATCGTGGGTGATGTCGATGATCTGGAGGTCCGGGACCAGGCTGAGCATCACCGATTTGCACACGCCGACGAACTCGTCGGTGTGGCCGTAGTCGGAGAGAAACGAGACGAACGGCCGGGCGGGGGTCAGCCCCTGTGCCATTCGCGCCTATCCGGCCTGCGTGAAACGCGACTCCAGATAGGCATCGACGTCGACGTCGCGCACCCGGAAAGAGCGCCCGACGCGCACGGCCGGCAGATCGCCCGCCTTGATGAGGCGGTAGACCGTCATCGAAGACACCCGCATCAGCGTGGCGACTTCCTGCACGGTGAGAAAACGCGCCTTGGCAAACGATTCCGCCACTGAGTACCCCTTGCTCCTACCCGCTGACCGGAGCGTACGTGGGCGATGCCCCTGTTGTCTAGCGTGGGTCAAGCGCAGCGTGTCGAAGCGTGAGGCCAAACGTGCGACCCGTGGCGGACGCTCAGGCGCCCGGCGGCCGTCCCAGCTCGGACGAGCGCCGGGTGGCGGCCTCGACGGCCTCGAGGAATGCCGCCCGCACGCCATGGGCTTCCAGGCGGGCGAGCCCGGCAGCGGTCGTCCCTCCGGGCGAGGTCACGGCCGCCCGCAGCGCCTCGGGCCCTTCCACGCCGTCGACGAGGAGCGCGGCCGCGCCGACGAGCGTCTGGTGCACGAGCGTGGCGGCCGTGTTGCGGTCGAGGCCGACGAGCACTCCTGCTTCGACCATCGCCTCGGCGACGAGGAACACGTACGCCGGACCCGATCCGGAGAGCCCGGTGACGGCGTCGAGCAGCTTCTCGGGGACGCGCACCACGACCCCGACGGCGCCGAGGATCCGCTCCGCCTGGTCGAGGTGACCGTCGGTGGCGTGGCGTCCGGCGGCGATGGCGGCGGCGCCCTTGCGCACGAGGGCGGCGGTGTTGGGCATCGCCCGCACCACGGGACGATCGGGGACGGCCTCCTCGAGGGTCGCGAGGGTGACCCCGGCCGCGATCGACACGACCAAGGCGTCGGTCTTGAGCGAGGTCAGGCACTGGTCGAGTGCGTCGGCGACGTCGTCGGGCTTGACCGCCACGACGACGACGTCGGCTTCCGCAACGGCCCATGCCGGGCTCGGCGCGACGCGCACGCCGGGAAACCGCTGCTCGAGCAGTCGGCGCCGCTCGGGGTCGACCTCGGCCAACGCGAGCGTGTCGGCGTCCCAGCCGGCGTCGAGCAGGCCGGCGAGGAGCGCCTCGCCCATGCGGCCACCGCCCAGCAGCGCGGTTTGCATCACGCCAATCTCTTTCTGTCGCCGTCGCCGCTGCGAGCGTAACGGTGGCGCGGTCAGGCCCGAGGAACCTTCAGGACCGCCCCGCACTTCCCCGAACGAGGCGAGCCATCCCGCACCTCGGGCCCGACGACCGAACCCTACCTCTTCACGCCATCTGACGCAAGGTGAGAAACTCTCAGACAGTCTGAGGTCGCGGTGCTCCGCGGCGCCCGAAGGCAATGCCGACGACGGGCTGGAACCACGTCTCGACGAGCTCGTAGAGCTCGCCGATGATCCGGTCCAGCTCGGTCACGGTCAGGTGCTCGAGCGCGAGCCTACCGATGAGATAGATGTCGCCGTCGGGGCCGATCGAGAAGCGCGCGCCGTACATGGTGTGGTTGCGGCGCAGCAGATAGCGGTAGAGCTCGAGGTGGTTCGAAGCCGGGTCGGGCAGGAAGTACACCTCGTAACGCAACGTGCGCTCGTGGAGATCGAAATAGATCGTCGTCGCGTCGCGGCCGTCGCAACCGAACCGCACGTACCAGCGGCGCAACTCGGGGTCGTACTCGACGTGCTGGATGTACTCGGCCGCGGCAACCGGCCCTTCGAGATGCCTGGCGACGAGCTCGTGGGCGTCCTCGACATTCACCAGTCGACGGTTCCCACGTGTTACGTGCACTCCACCGGCGCACGCGCCGCGAGATCGCCGTACAGCCGCCGGAGCCGGGCGGCGGCGATGCTCCACATGTACCGGCTCGCGGCGGCTGAAGCGCTCGCGCCCATCGCCCGAGACAGCTCACGATCCGAGAGCAAGAGGTCGACGGGCGCGGCGTAGTCGCGCGGATGGCGCCCTTCCACGAGGAAGCCGGTCTGCCCGTCATCGACGACCGAGCGCAGGCCACCGACGTCCGCGGCCACGACGGGCGTGCCGCACGCCGCCGCCTCGAGCGCAACCAGCCCGAACGACTCCGTGCGGGACGGCACGAGGCACACGTCGGCGGCCTGGTAGTAAGCCGTGAGGCGGTCGTGCGGCTGAGGCGGGACGAAGCGGACACGGTCCTCGAGCCCCAGCTCGCTCACGAGCGTGTGCAGCTCGCGCACTTCGGTCTCGCCGTCGTCGCCGCTGGGTCCACCGACGACGAGCAACGTCGCGCTGGGGTCGAGCTCGGCGAGGCAGCGGACGGCGAGATCGGCGCCCTTGAGCGGCTGGATGCGCCCGACGACGAGGAGCATGGGAGCCGACACTTCGAGTCCGAGCGCACGGCGAGCCGCGGCCCGGTCGCCGGGAACGAACACACCGTGGTCGACACCCGGAGGGACGACCTCGACGCGGTCGCGGTGGGCGCCGTACAACGCCACGAGCTGCTCCCGCTCCTCGTCGGTCGCGGCGATCATCAGATCGGCGCAGCTGATGATCTCCCCCTCCACCCGGGCGCGCGTCGCCACGTCCTCGCCCACGCCGGCTTCGGCCTTCACGCGATCGAGCGTGTGGAACGTCGCCACGAGCGGCAGGTCGAGCTCGTGCTTGAGGCGATGGCCCACGGCCCCGGAGATCCAGTAGTTGGCGTGGAGCACGTCGTACGGGACGTTCTGCCCGGCGACGAACGAAAGTGCGGCGTCTGCGAACGGTTCGACCAGCGGGAGCAGGTCCTGCTTCGGGATCGGGACGGCGGGGCCGGCGCCGATGTGGACGACACGGAACCCGCGTTCGACCTCGATGACGGGCGGCTGCTCGGCGTGCTCGGCTCGGGTGAGCACGTCGCAGGCAACGCCCGCGCGGGCGAGGTTCGACGCCAGCGAGCGGACGTAGACGTTCATGCCGCCGCCGTCGCCCGCGCCGGGCTGCGCGAGCGGTGAGGTGTGCACGCTCAGCATGGCGACGCGACGGACAGGCATGAGGGTCGAGCCTACCCGGGGGTCCTCATTGGACAGTTCCTCGTCTCAACCCGTGCGTGAGCTGTCGTCCTCCTCGGCGCGCTCGCGCTGGAACGACCGGTAGATCTCGACCAGCGCCTGCTTCTGGCGCTCGCTGATCGTGCTGTCACGCTGGATGTGCTCGCCGAGGTCCCCGGTGTCGTCGCGCTCGTCGAGGATCCCGGCCCGCACGTACAGCGTCTCCGACGAGATGCGCAGCGCGCGTGCGATTGCCTGGAGGATCTCCGCGCTCGGCTTGCGAAGGCCGCGCTCGATCTGGCTGAGGTACGGGTTCGAGATGCCGGCGAGCTCGCTGAGCTTCCGAAGCGACAGGCGGGCGGTGCGCCGCTGGTCGCGAATGAACTCGCCGAGGTCCCCCAGCCTCGACGCGTAGTCGGTCATACGGCGGCCGGGTGCGTGCGCCCTGGATGCGCTCGGCTCACGCCTGGCCCACCTTGTGGCGGGCGGCGAGGTCGGCCTCGATGCGATCGATCACCGCGTGCAGGGCGCGGCGCTGGGCCGACGCCTGCCGCTCGAGCTCGCCGAGCTGCGCGAGCGTCGCCCGCAGGTCGTCCTCCGAGACGTTCGGCAGCTCGGCGAGCGTCCCGTCGGAGA